>CAYXXL010000231.1:4081-5381 GCA_964469025.1 uncultured Fibrobacteria bacterium | reverse complement strand
AATCCATCAGCAGGCTGTCGGCGAAGGCGAAGGGCGCATTGGCCAGCCCGCTCAAGGCCGGGTAGGTCTTGTTTTGGGTGATCTTCCATCCCGTGTCCGGATCGAAGGTGAATCCGGAGAAGTTGGCGGTGTCCAGCATCTGGGCCGTGGTGAGACCTACGGCCGTGTCGGAGGCCCCTGCATTGGAGCTGTCGCCGATTCCCATGGTCTGCCCCGAAGTCTGGGTGTTCCAGTAGGCGTTGGTCACCTGGGGATGGGCGAGTCCATCGGTGCTCTGTCCCACCGCCCCTCCGATGTAGACCTTTCCCCCTTCCGAAATGGAATCGACGCGACCCGCGAAATAGACGTTCTGCACCGTGTCGTTGTTGGACCCCACCACACCGCCCAGCCGGATGCTCTCCCCCGAGGAAGCCCAGCCGATCACGTGCCCGGTCGCGTAGCCGTTGAGGATCCGTCCGAACTGGTTCCACCCCACCAAACCGCCGACCCCGGTGTTGTTTCCAGAACCCGCCACCTTCCCCGTGGCGTAACCACGGCTCACCAAGCCGTTGTTCTGCCCCACTAGTCCACCGATGTTGCTCTTGTAGATCCCCAGCACGTTTCCTGTGGCGAAGCTCGAAACCACGGTTCCGCCCACATCGTTGAACCCGACCAGTCCGCCCAGGTTCGAACTCGACAACCCAGTCACGCTTCCGGTGGCCCAACAGCCGCGGATGCTCGCGGCCGAATCCCTGCTGTACCCGGCAAGCCCCCCCATGGACTGGGCGGAATCCGTCCCGGAAACATTCCCCGTGGCGGAAACGGAGGTGATGGACCCGAAGGTATCCACGAATCCCACCGCTCCACCGACGCTCGCGCCAAACCCCGATGCCGACACCGCACCGGTCGCCAGGCCGTCCAGGAGCGAATCGTCCAGGAATCCCACCAGCCCGCCGACGAAGGTCCAGTTTCCGGCGCCGGAAACCTGGGCGTCGGCGCTGTCCTGCGTCATGTACCCCTGGCTGTAGCCAGCCACCCCGCCGACTCCGGTGCTGTCCATGGCCGAAACCGAACCGGAAGCGCGGCTGGAGCGGATGGTGTCCCGGTTGTTCCCGGCGATGCCGCCGGCGAATCCGTGGGTGCCCCCGGTCACCAGGATCCGGGATTGGCAGCCCGCGATGGGTCCCCGGTTTCGGCCGACGAGTCCACCCACGGCGGCGCTGTCCTGCGTGCCGGTCAGGGTGTCGTCCGTGGCATGGCAGTGAAGGATGCTGCCCCCCGCGTTGATGGTCACGTTGCCGCCCTTTTCCGTGGCGATGCC
>CAYXXL010000231.1:0-4071 GCA_964469025.1 uncultured Fibrobacteria bacterium | reverse complement strand
CCCGATGCTCCCGGAGTCGCCGGTGGCCCATCCGGAGATGTTGGAACCGCCCAGGCCCAGGCTGTCGATGGTGCCGGAAGCGACGATGGCGAACAGGCCGACGGCGCTGTCGGTGGAATCGTCGATGAACAGGTGGGAAATGGAGTGTCCCGCCCCGTGGAATGTTCCGGTGAAGGCTGCGGCGCCGTTTCCGATGGGGGTGAAGCCGTGTCCGGAGTTCTCGGTATCCGACGCGGAGGCGTCGATGTCGGCGGTGAGCTTGTAGGTGGCCGAGAGATCGCAGTAGGTCCCGATGCTGTCCAGTTCGCCGTAGGTCGCCACCTGGTAGGGATTGCCGGACGTACCACTTCCAGTCAGGGGGCATGTGGGGATGGCCCACGCCCATGCGGCACCCAGGAGCACGAGCAGCCACGGAGCCCTGCCTTGCGGCGAAGCCGAAGAGCAGATTCCGACGAGGATTCGCGACCAACCGGAATTCGAAGTGCGCGGACGTTGCATAGGGGAGATTCCTCCGGCTGGGTTTGGTTTCTGGAAAGAAGCGTTCACGAGGGATGGAAATCTCGCATCGAGGGGGGAGTTCCGGCAAGTCCGGCGTTATTTCAACATACCGGATCCTGATTTCCAGTCATTCCACCAAAGGCCGGATGCATCCCTGCGCTGTCCCGGTAGATACAAACCCACCCCCGACCCGTTCCTGAAATGGTATCGTGCAGAAATTGTTCTTCCAGTGCAGCGACTCCCATTCTGGTTCATCTGTGGTTCGAATCGAATTATCTTCTGATCATAATTCATCGAACCCCGTCACAACTCCACATCAATGACCACCCCAGCCTCCATCCCGGAGGGAGAATTTGAACCGGCCACGGTTCCACATCCCGAGCGTCGGGACATCGCGTCCCATCACTCCCGTGCGGGAAGCGAGGGTGGCGGTCGTCCATGAATGGCTCTACGTGTACGCCGGGGCGGAGAAGGTCCTCGAGCAGATCCTGAACCTGTTTCCCTCCGCCGACATCTACAGCCTCATCGATTTCCTTCCCGCCGACCAGAGGGGGTTTCTCGGAGACCGCCCGGTGCACACCTCGTTCCTCCAAAAAATGCCCCGGGCGAAATCCAATCACCAGTTCTACCTGCCCTTCATGCCATTGGCCATGGAGCGCTTCGACCTTTCCGCCTACGACCTGATCATCTCCAGTTCCTACGCCGTGGCCAAAGGGGTCCTGACCGGCCCCAACCAACTCCATCTCTGCTATTGCCACAGTCCGGTCCGATATGCCTGGGATCTGCAGCACCAGTACCTGCACCAGTGGCGGCTGGACCGGGGGTTGAAGGCCATGCTCGCGACCTGGATCCTCCACAAACTGCGGATCTGGGACCACGTCACCTCCAACGGGGTGGACCGGTACATGGCGAATTCGCGGTTCATCGCCCGCCGCATCTGGAAGACCTACCGGCGCGGCTCGTCGGTGGTCTACCCGCCGGTGGACACAGACCGGTTCACTCCCGGCCCATCGAAGGGCCAGCACTACGTCACCGTCTCGCGGTTGGTGGGGTACAAGCGGCTGGATCTGCTGATCGATGCCTTCCGGAAGCTGCCCAGCCGAAAGCTGGTCATCATCGGTCGCGGCGAGGATTTCGAACGTTTGAAGGCCACGGCCCCTCCCAATGTCACGCTGCTGGGCGGTCTGCCCCATTCCCAGCTCCTGGCCACCATCCAGACCGCCCGGGCCTTCCTGTTCGCGGCGGAGGAGGACTTCGGGATCGCCCCGGTCGAGGCCCAGGCCTGCGGAATTCCCGTGATCGCCTACGGCAGGGGCGGCGCGCTGGAGACGATTCGCGGCGTCTGGGCCGGCGGGGTCAGCGCACACCAGGTCACCGGGGTGTTCTTCCAGCGACAGGAGGTGTCCTCCATCTTGGACGCCATCCAGTTCTTCGAGAGTCGCGAGCAGATCTTCAGGCCCGAGGCCTGCGTGGAGAACTCCCACCGGTTCGCTCCCCAGGTGTTCCGCCGGGACTTCATGGAAGTGACCGACAACGCCTGGCACGGTTTCAAGATGCGGGAGCAGGATCCCAACCTTCCCGACCTGGAAGATTGAACGCGGCGGAGCATCACTTCGCGCCCGCCTCGCGGTAAACCTCCTGCAAGCGGGGAACGACCCGGGACCAGGACCACCGCTCCATGTGGTCGCGGCAGGCCACGGCGTCGGGGAGGGGCCTGTTCCCCGACAACACTCCATCCAGGACCTCGGCGAGACCTTTCGCCGTGGGCTCCGCCAGAAGCTGCGGCGAGAAATCGGAAAGAAGCTCCGGCAGGGCGCCCACCCGGCTGGCCACCACCGGCGTGCCCGAAGCGAGCGACTCCGCGACAATCAGTCCGAAACCCTCCAGCGCGACCGTCGGCACGATGGAAAAATCCGCCGCTGCGTAGAAGGCCGGAAGGTCGGTGTCGGCCACGAACCCCATCAGGAGGACATGGTCGCCCAATCCATCCTTCTCCACGCGTTCGCGCAGGATGGGTGCCAGAGGCCCCCGCCCCGCGACGGCGACCAGCAGGTCCGGATGCTTCGCGCGGAGGATGGACACGGCCTCCAACAGGTTCTCCAGGCCCATCCGGGACTGGAGGCGCCGGACGCAGACGGCCAAGCGCCTATCCGGGGGAAAATGGAAGCGAAGCCGGGCCGTGGCCCGATCCGGAGCGGCCAGGAATTGGCCGGGGTCGAATCCACCGGGCACCACCCGGATCCGGTCGGGCCGGACCCCGTAGTGCTCCACCAGGATTTCGGCGAAGGACCGCGACAGGGTGATCACGCGGGGAGCGTCGCGGTACATGGGCTCTTCCACGAACCGCTTCTTGAGCGAATTCCCCAGGTGGCTCGCGCCTTCGGCGAGTCCCTCCATTGCCCACGGCCCGTGGAAATGGACCACCCAGGGGACGCGGTGTCGCACCAGGTCCAGCGACGGCCGTCCGTAGAGGGCGAAGTGGAAGGAGACCACGTCCGGCACCATGTCGCGCAGCGCGCGGGCGACGGCCCTCCGGGCCCGGAGCAGCCGGAGGGGAATGAACGCGTCGCTCGGGGAAAAGGCCTTGGCCAGTCCGCCGGAAAGTTGCTGGACGGAATCCGTCCCCGTGACCAGGGCCCGGGCATCGTGGCCGGCATCCGCCTGGGCCCGGACCGCCTGCGACACCACCCGGCTCAAGCCGCCGATCTCCTCCCCGAACCATCCCATGCCCACGTGGAGGATCTTCAAAGGCGAGCCGCCTGGTGGAGGATTTCGCGGAAACGCGAAGACAGCTTGTCCAGGTCGAACTTCGCCGCCGCGTCGATGGCGGCCGTCCGGCCTGTCGAGGCCGCGGCCTCGGGGTCGGCGGTCCAGGTGGAGAGAACCGCCGCAAGGGCCTGGGCGTCTCCCGGAGGCACCAGCCAGCCGTTCCTTCCGGGCGCAACGATTTCCGTCGCCCCTCCCGCGGCGGTGGCCACCACGGGCTTCCCCGCCAATTGCGCCTCCAGGATCACCAGTCCGAACGGCTCGGCGACGGTGGAGGCGTGGATCGCTCCGTCCACGGTGGCGAGGAGTTCGGGTATGTCGTTGCGGAACCCCAGGAAATGCACCCGCTTCTCCAGACCCATCCGTCGGACCTTCTCCCGCAGGTGGGCCTCCCACGGCTCCTCGCCGAAGAGGGCGGAACCCACCAGGACCAGTTGGCCCTTCGGAACCTTGGAAATGGCGTCGATGGCGATGTGCTGGCCCTTCCAGGAGGCGAGACGCGAGAAGAGCCCCCAGAGCGGCTCGTCCACGCACCCCAATTCGGATCGGAGTCCGGCGAGGGGCTTGGCGCTGCGGAAAGGCGCTGGATCCACCGGATTGTAGAGGACCTCCACCTGGCTTTTCCGCCCCCCCGCCGAGCGGAACGCCTGGGCGGAGGCGATGGAATTCGCGATCACCGTGGCGCGCCTCCACCTGGCCAGAGCCACGACCAGTCGGATCTTCGAGCGGGAAAAGTGATCCGGGGAAAGGATGTCGTGGAGATGCCACACCACCGGGCGGCGTGCCAGTGCGGATGCGAAGGCTCCC
>CAYXXL010000230.1:0-5455 GCA_964469025.1 uncultured Fibrobacteria bacterium | reverse complement strand
TCCTGCTGCACCGAAATCCGCTTTGATTTCGCCAGAAGCACCTGGGCCTTGGCAACCGAGCCGTTGCTGAAATTCCGCTCGAGGAAGGTCTCGGTTTCCGCCTGGCTCGCGAGGGAGCTCTCGAGCACGTCCACCTTCGCTTGCGCCAGGACGGCCCCGATGTAGAGGTCCACCACGTTGGACTGGATGTTCTGGCGCGTGGCCAAGCTGGAAGCCTTGGTGATCCGCTCCTGGGTCTTGGCCATGCGCAGCGCGGTGCTCACCCTGCCGAAGGTGAACAAGGCCTGCTGCACCTGGATGCCCCAGGAGTAGTTGTAGTAGGGGTCGTTGTTGATCGCCGAATACAGGGCGTTCAGAGGCGCCAAGTTTCCTGCTGTGTCATTCGCGTCAATCTTTCCGATCGACTTGTCCAGATTGGAAAGGGTCTGGCCCAGGCCTCCGAAGGCGGCTTCCAAGGGAGCCTCCAGCGCGTTGGGTTGCTGGCCCACACCGGCGTTGGCGAATGCCGAAATTTTCGGCCAGGCGACCGATTCCACCGAGCGCACCCGTCCATGCACGCTGTCGATGGAATTGCGCAGGATCTGCGCGTCGGGCCCCTGGGTGGTGGCCTCCTTCAGGGATTCCGAGAGATCCAGCCCTCCCGCGTGGACGACCAAGGGGAGGAAGGCGGTGCAAAGGGCAAGGCGTCTCATGCCGTCTCCGTGGGAAGGGGGTTGGACGTGGGAGAATTCGCGGATTCGGTACCGGCCAAGCCGAGCAGGTGTTCTTCCATCTGGTCCAGCAGACGCGGTTCCAGGGTGGATTGTTGCATGAGCTGGTGCGTGATCAGGCCATCGATCACGCAGCGGATCAGCCAACTGTTGATCTCCTGGACGCCGTCGTCCTGCATCAGCAGCTTCCAGGTCTCCATCTTGCGCTGGAATTTCACCTGGAGGGCCTGCTGGTGGTGGCCGCCAGAGGCCATCAACTGGACGGTGATTCCGGCCATGAAGGAGAGCTGAAACGGTTCCGCGGAACGCAGGATTCCAAACATGGCCCGAATCAAGGCGCGGTGTCGACGTCCGGGCGGGACAAGATCGGGATCGTGGTCCAAAGCGTGCTGGATGGCCTCGTCCAGAAGGCATTGACGGTGGTCCACCAAGGCCAACAGGAGATCTTCCTTGGAGCGGAAGTGGTAGAGAAGGCCGCCCTTGCTCATGCCGGCGCGGGCGCAGGTCGCATCCAAGGTCAGCGACGAGGCCCCGTGCTCATGGACCAAGCTTGCCGCAGCGTCCAGGATGGCTTCCCGGGAATGGGCGGATTTTTTTTGGACGATTTCGTTCACCGGATCCAGAAAATACCGTCTGGACGGTACAAAAGCAATACCGTCTGGACGGTGTGAACATTTTGAAACCTGAGGGGAGCTTCCAGGGCGGAAATCGTTGGCACAGAGCCCAGGGCAGAATACAATGTCATTCTGCCCAAATCCAACCAGAAGCCCCTTTTGTACGAGGCGCATCGATGCACGAACCCAAGGAACCGCACTCCCTCAAGGCCTACGAGAACCTCGAGTTCATGCATTCGCCCCAGGCGCGGGAGGTGCGGATCCTGGCCGAATTCACCGAGCCGCGCTCCCGTCTGCGCAAGGCGGGGGTGGAGGGAACCATCGTGTTCTTCGGGTCGGCGCGCACCCCATCCTTGGCCGAGGCCGAGGAAACCGTGCGGCAACTCGAGGCCCAGACCGGCGTTGACAAGGAGC
Source organism: uncultured Fibrobacteria bacterium (assembly GCA_964469025.1). Lineage (GTDB taxonomy): Bacteria > Fibrobacterota > Fibrobacteria > UBA5070 > UBA5070 > UBA5070. Next base: position 3,717 of record CAYXXL010000230.1, on the reverse strand, counting down.
TTTCCAGGGCTAGGGCGCTCCTGAAGGTCGCACCCTACTACGAACAGGCCCGGGAGTTGGCCAACCGACTCTCCACCTGGTCCACCCAGGGCAAGCATGGACTGATCGTGTGTTCGGGCGGAGGTCACGGCATCATGGGCGCAGCCAACCGCGGAGCCTACGACGCGGGAGCCCCGTCGGTGGGCCTCAACATCTCGCTCCCCTTCGAACAGCACGCCAACCCCTGGATCACACCCGAACTGGCCTTCCAGTTCCACTATTTCTTCCTGCGCAAGTATTGGTTCGTGCATACCTCCCGGGCCATCGTGGTCTTTCCCGGCGGGTTCGGGACCATGGACGAGATGTTCGAAGTCATGACCCTCAAGCAGACCGGGAAACTCGGACGCCCCAAACCCATCGTCATCTTCGGTCGGGAATACTGGGAACGGATACTGAACCTGGACGCATTCGTGGAAACCGGAATGGTGGATCCGGAAGATCTTTCCTTGTGGCATTGGTCGGATTCGGTGGACGAGGCGTTCGAATACCTCACGAAGGAGCTGGGCGAGGTGCATTTGCAGAAGCCCAAGGTGGGGTACGAGGAGGCCGACCCGTTGGCCTGATCCCGGGAATGGGCGTTCCGACGCCATCGCGGGGAGATGCGGGGAAGCAACGAAAAGTTGTTGCATTCTTCGCGGGCCTATTCTCTGGCTGGGATTTCGCGTTAGATTCAAGGACAGGCAGGGCTTCGGGCTCTGCGGGTCGATGATGCGGAATTCGGCCTTGGAGTCGGAGCCCCCGCTCCAGGACGTTGCAATAGAATCGCGACGGATACGGAATCTGACATTTGCCAGAATTTGACACACCTGTTTCCTTCCCAGGGAGACCTGAATCGCCATGAGCAGCCAGAACAAAAGCCCGGAACTTCCCGAGTGGATGGGTTCAGAAGTAGATGGGTACTGTGCTTGGATCGACAAGGTGATGACCCCTTACCCATTCAAGCATCCCGAGGATCTGGAGGATTACGTCTGCCTCCATCAGAACGATTACCTCCGGTTGTCACAGCGTTCCGAAGTGCGCAAGGCCAAAATTGAAGCCATCGAGATGTATGGAAACTCCTATCTCGCTTCCACCGTCTTCACGGGAGGCCGAGGTATGGAGGAGCACCAGGTCTTCCGTGCCAAGCTGGCAGATGCGATGCAGTCCGAGGACGCCATTCTGGCAAGTTCCGGGTGGGCGGCGAATGTCGGACTCATCGAAGTCCTGGCGGCGAAGCGCGGCACGCCCATCTACCTTGACCAAAGGGCGCATGCCTCGCTTTGGAGCGGAGCCCAATGCTCCCAGGGACGCGCCATCATGGTCCGGCACAACGATCCGGAGTCCTTGGAGCGAAGGATCCAGCGCGACGGCGCCGGGATCGTGTGCATTGACTCATTCTATTCCAACACTGGATCGGTGGCGGACGTGGCCACATACGTCGACATCTGCGAGCGGACGGGATCTGTCCTAGTCCTGGACGAGGCGCACTCCTTCGGCATGTTGGGGTATGGGGCTGGAGGGCTGGCTGTGGAAGCGGGAGTCGCCGAGCGAGTCCACTTCCGTACGGTCAGCTTCTCCAAGGCCTTGGGGGGTCATGGGGGGTGCATTGCCGCGTCGCGCCACCTGGTATGGTTCCTGACCCATAGAGCGCACTCCATCGTATTCAGTTCCGCTGCTCTCCCTTGCGATTCAGCTGCCCATAGTTCCGCCCTGTCCATCGCGCGCGCCGAACCATGGCTTGGAAGGAATGCTTTGGAGATGGGAGCCCTCCTGCGGCAGGAACTGTCCCAGAGGGGCATCGACACGGGGACTTCCGCTTGCCAGATTGTCTCCCTCGAACTCGACAACGAGCGGTTGGCCTGCGATTTCTATAGGATCTTGGTTCGGCATGGCGTGGTTTCTTCCGTCTTCTTGAGTCCCGCTACTCCGCTAGGCAAAGGGCTGGTGCGATTTTCGACGCACAGCCAACTCAAGCCGGAAGAGGTCATCCGAGCGGCCGATGCCTGTTCCGCAGCGATGGACGAGTTGGGACTCGCGCGAGCAGTAAAGCAAAAAGTCGCCTAGAACCTGCTCTTAGGCGACGCTGCTGATCGAAACTGGCTCCAAAAGCGAACGAACGGTATCGATCAATTCCGCTTGGTCGAAGGGCTTGCCCAGAACTTTCAAGGTTGGCTCCTCGGCTAAACGCCCCCGCAAATGGACCGGGTCACCCGTCAAAAGAATCACAGGCAGGTTTTTCGTCTCGGGGTCGGAGCGCAGCGCCGCCACCAGTTCCAAGCCATCCATTCCCGGCATGGCGTAGTCGGTGATCAGGATGTCGGGCTGGAGCTCGTGTACCAGTCGCAGGGCCTCGCGACCATCTCGGGCCGTGGCGACCTTCACCACGCGCTCCAGGAGATCGTGCAGGACGTGTCGCAGCAACTGCTGGTCCTCGGCCACCAAGGCGAGATACCCCGATGACGGCGGTCGGAGATTGGACACAAGTCCTGTGGGCCCGGGCATGGGAACCAGTGCCAGAGGCTCAGGTTCCATCTCCACGGCGGCATCATCCAGGATGATCTCGAACAGGCTCCCCAGGCCGACGGTGCTCTGCACCTTCACATGGCCCTCGTGGGCTTCGGCGATTTCCCGCACCAACGCCAAACCGATTCCTACGCCTGCCGAGTAGGTTCCCGGTCCCCGGTCCACCTGCTGGAAGCGATCGAAGATCCGGCTCAGGGCATCGTGGGGAATGCCCTCGCCGTCGTCGAGGACCGCCAGGGCCAAACCCTTGCTTCCGTGCCGATGCAGGTGGACCTCCACATGACCTCCCTGCGGAGTGAACTTGAAGGCATTGGAGACCAGGTTGAACAGCGCGGTCTCCAGACGGATGGGATCCACCCGAGCCTTCAGCACATCCTTGGGGAGCACCACCTGGAAGGTCAAGCCGCGGGAGCGCGCCATGCTGGTGAACCCTTCCTCGAACTTGCCCAGCCATTCGCAGAGGTTCAGGATCTGGCGGTCCATCTTGGCCACCCCCAACTGGAATCGTTGCAGATCCAGAAGTTCCTCGCTCTGGCGGCGCATCTGGCGCAAGGCCTCCACCAGGGATTCCAGACGAGTTCGGGTCGATGGGGGGAGATCCGTGCGCGCCATGTCCTCGGAAAGACTAAGGGCTACGGCAAGCGGCGTGCGCAGGTCGTGGGCGATGTTGGCGGTGAACTCGTCCTTTCCCCGGTCCAAGGCGCGCAGCCGGTCATTCTGCAGTTGAATGCGTCGAGCCAATTCCGCAATATGGCGGTGCGCTGTTCTGAGGGTATGGACTCCGGTCACCACCAGCCAAGTGGTAATCACGACGACACCGATGAGTGGTAAGTCTCGCTGTCCGAGATGTGAATTTTCGGAGGCAACAATTCCTGTGACACCTACTAAGAGCGTCGGCCAGATGTCCACCCCGCGAATACAAAGGGAAAATGCGAGGCAAAAAAAGATCGTGCTCATTTGCCAGTAGGCAGCGCGGTCGTTCAGGAAATAGATGTGCCAGGGTAACCAGATCAGACCAAGCGCGCAAACCACCATCCAAATCCAGCGATCCAAGGATCCGAAGCGTTTCGCCAACGCACGGAGTCCCAGGAATAGAAAACCAGCCGACATCAACCAACGCCAAGCCATCGCTTCGCGCAGGTGAAGGACTTGGTGGCAGAAGACTCCGTATATTGG
>CAYXXL010000229.1:0-5462 GCA_964469025.1 uncultured Fibrobacteria bacterium | reverse complement strand
CCGGCATCGCCTTCCTGGTGGCCCTCCTCTTCTCCGGGGCCGGAATGGACACCACCGCGCGCGGCTTCCTGGGGGGCATCGTGCTCTCGGGCCTATTCTTCCTGGTCTCGCTGGGCGACGCCGGATTCACCGGCCACCTCCGCGCCAAGTGGTGGTGGATCCAAGCGGTCTACCGCATCGTCGGAACCCTCCTCCTGTGCACCATCGTGGGGGCGTCCGCGCCCACCAGTCCCTCGCGCCAGATCCAGAAATCGTTGGACGACGCGGGCAAGACCGTGGACCGGGGTCTTCAGGACATCGGGGTCAAGTAGGCGCGGTCGGCTACCGCGGAACCGAATCCGCGGAGGCCGGGTGGAAGTCGGGGTACGCGGTGGGGCCGCCCTCCCGGATCCAGGCCTCGCAGGAATCGCCCATGTCGGAGAGCACCCACGGGCCGCCCCCGCTCCCGGTGCGCAACAGCGCGGACTTCTCGGCCTTGTCCACCCACGACCATTGCGTCCACGACACTTTCTGCCAAGGGTTGTCGTGCAGGAACCGAACGAAGTCGTGCGCGCGTCCCCAGTCGCAGCGGCCGTCGCCGGAGGATTCCGAGGCGCTCCATTCGGTGGCGAACACGGGAACCTTCTTCAGGACGCCCGCGAGGTCGTCGGCCATACCGTGGTAGGCCGCGTATCCATGGTAGGTGTACATGATGTTCCGGATGGTGTCGCCCTTCCCGTCCAGGAGCACAAGGGGGTCCGCGGCGGCGAACTTGGTCCGGCGCGACCACTCGGGGGTCCCCACCACGATCACGGTGGTGGAGTCGTGCCGGCGGATGACGGAAATCACCTTGGTGGCGTAGGCCTTGATGCTGTCCCACCCGGAGCCCGTGGGTTCGTTGGAGATCTCGTAGATCACGTGGGGGTCGCCCGCGAAGTAGCGGGCCGTGCGATCCCAGAACTCCAAGGCCGGATCCAGGTAGGCGTTCGGATCGTCCACGACGTGCCAATCGACGATGGCGTAGATGCCCTCGGATCTCGCCCAGGAGACCTCGTTTCGCATGGTGGCGTCCCAGGTGGCCGGAGAATTGGCGTATTCCATGGCGGGAACGGGGACGCGAACCACGGTGACACCCATCTGGTGGACCATGAAGTCGATCGCGGACTTCCGGATGTTCTCCTCGTGCCATTGGGGCCAGAACATGGACACCCCGCGCAGTTGCAGCGGAACCCCGGCGGAATCCGAGAGCTGCCTGCCCACCACCCGGAGCTTCCCGTGGAGGGAAACCAGCCCGCCCGGCACCGGAGCGGGGTCGGAATGGAAGATCCCCCCGCAGCCCGCAAGCAGGCCCGCGGCCAGGATCCCCAATCCGGTCCGGCTCACCGGCCGTTCCGCCGCTGCTGCTCCCAGAAAAGCCACGCGAGGACGCCGAGCGCGATCACGATGAACCAAAACGGCGTCGCGATGATCCACGCGGCACCGATCACGGAATGGGCGAGTCCTTCGAACATGGGCCCACCTATCTACTCGACAGGACCGCTGCGGTCAACCCGCGCTCCCTTTCGCCAGCGCACCCAGCACGGTGCGCATCAGGTCGTCCGCACTCACCGGCTTGGAGAGGACGGGACCGGGCCTGTCGTCCCTGGGGTCGCCGATCCACACGACGGGAACGCCGGGAATGTCCACCGAATCCCAGCCGGGATCGTCCAGGTCCACGACCGCGAGGTCCAAGGGCGAGATCCGCATCGCCACTCCGGCGTCCTCCACGCGGATCGGGGCCAGAACCCTCATCCCCTCGCGCTCGAGCATGCCGCGCACGACCTCGCGCTGGATCCTGCCGGTGGCCGCGACGAAGATGGTCGCCGATGGCCGGGTGGCCTTCTCCAGGGCCTGGAACAGAGTCCGGACGTCGAACGGATGGGACAGGACCTTGGCCTGACCGCCGCCCAGCAGGGCTCGCGCGGACCCCGCGAGCGAAGGACGGACGACGAGCACCGCGGGTCCGGTGCGGGACAGGGCGGACTCGACGGAATCCGTCACCAGGACGCCGTCGCCTTCGGGTACCCCGGCGATCCGGAAAAGCTCCCGCATGAGGTCCTGCTGGACGGGATCCGAAAGCTCCGATCGGGCGCCGCCCCTGACCGCGGGCAATCCTTCGAGGAGCGGTGTGGCGTCGGTCACCGCGAGCGGAATCCGGAACCGGAAGCGACTCCCCCGCCCGGGAAGGCTGTCCAGCTCGATCGCTCCGCCCATGGCCTGGACCAGATCCCGCGCGATGGTGAGACCGAGTCCCGTCCCTCCGAACCGGATGGCCGTCTCCGCGCTGGACTGCTGGAAGGGCTCGAAGACGGCTTCCTGGCGGTCGGCGGGGATCCCGACCCCGGTATCCGCGACTTCGAATCCGATCTTCGCCGAAATCCCGGACTCCGCCGACCCTCCCACCGGCTCCGCCAACCGGACCGAAACCACCACTCTCCCCCCCGAGGTGAACTTCACCGCGTTCCCCAGGAGGTTGATCAGGATCTGTCGCATCCGTCCCGCGTCGACCCGGAGCGTGCGCGGGATCCGCGGATCGCAATGCGCCAGGAGGTCGACCTCCTTGTCGGCGGCGATGGGAGCCAGAAGCTTGGCGACGTCCAGGACGAGTCCGGGAAGGTCGACGTCGTCCAGCACGAGTTCGACGTTTCCCTTCTCCAGGCGGCTGTATTCGAGCACGCCGTTGATGGTGTCCAGGAGTCCCAGCGCCGCTCCCCGCGAAAGCTCCAGCGCTTCGGCCTGCTCGGGATCGAGCCGACCCTTGAGGACCTGTTCCGTCAGGCCGATCACTCCGTTGAGAGGCGTCCGCAGTTCGTGGGTGACCGAAGCAAGGAAGTTCGCTCGGGCCTTCGCGGCGGACTCCGACTTGCCCAGCGCCGCCAGGAGCTCCACGCGCGCCTTGTCCAACCGGGCCACCATGGCGTCGATGCGGCGCGAGAGGTTTCCGATCTCGTCCCGCCGCGGATCCGCGACGCGCACTTCGGTGGAACTCGAGTCCCCGATCCTTTCCACCCCCTTCGCGATGCGGGCGATCCGACTCAGCACCAACCGCTCCAGGAAGAACAGCGCGGCGACGACGGCCACCAGGACGGAAAGGGCGAACTGGAACAGGAATCCCCGCGCCGCCTCGAAGCCAAGCCTGTGCAGGGGCCTGTCCAGGCGCAGGTCCATGCTCGCCGAGCCGGTACCCAGCAACGGCAAGGGAACGGACACGATCAGGCTGTCCTGGGCGGAACGGACCGGCGGCGAGACGGGGCCGAGGGTTCCGGGGATGAACCTCACCGGTGCCTGGAGCACTCCTCCCAGGGACAGTTCCTCGCGCGCGCCCATGCGGCGGGCCAGGGCGAACCAACCCCGTGCAGGCCCGACTCCCGAACCGGGGAACACCTGCTGCAAGGTCGCGAGATAGAGGACCGGTCCCGCCAGGACCATCCCGGTCCGGACGGGCCTTCGGGGATCGGCCAACGCCCGCAACGCCCGTCCCAGGGCGGTGTCCGGAGCACCGCCGGGACCCCTGCCCAAGCCGGCTCGGCACCGCAGGCCCGTGTCCCAGAAGAACATCTGGTCCTGTCCCATGTTGGAAAGGGTGGAATCCTCCAGGTTGGTCGCGGGGAAAGACGGATTCCGTCCTTCCAGCCAGTTGGCGGCGTCGTCCCAGCGCGCCCAATCCTTGCCCTTGAACTCCAGGTCGGTGCCGCGGTCTTCCACGATGTGCAGCGCGCGCATCCGCGATCGTTCGATCTGCCAGGATTCCAGGGCGGCGAACCGGGAAAGGACGCGCTCGACTCCGAACCACCCGGAGGCCATGATCAGGACGGCGACGATCAGGAGGGGTGGACCCAAGGTCCTGGTCCGCAGGCCCAGCGGATAGCTCCAGCGGGTCGTTCCGTCGGGGGAGTCCGGGTTCATGCCTCCACCGCGCCCGCCTCCGCCTTCGACAGCTTTTCGTGGAGGCGATCCCGTTTCTCCAGCACCGCCTTCATGGAAGCCTGGGTGGCGTCCATGACCGCGCGCAAGGAGGACCAGTCGCAGGTGCCCCGGGAATGCAACGCCTTCAGGAACACCGGCAGCCTGCCGGCTGCCAGCACCGCCGCGCCCTCGCGCAGCGCGAGCATCGCCTTCACCGCGGGGTGGTCGGCTCCGGACGGATCCCCGCCCTCCAGGAGCGAGGCCGCCGCCTGGACCTGGACGTGGAACTCGTCGAACAGCTCTTCGTAGCGGGCCGGGTCCAATCCGGTCTCCTCCAGCACCTTGAACTTGGGCTTGAGGGTGCTCTCGGGGCCGCCCGGAAGGTCCTTCATGAACTGCCTGACCTTCGCGACCAGGGCGTCTTCCCGCAACGGTTTCACCAGGTAGCCCCAGCCGCCCAGCGCCACCACCCGACGCACCGTGTCGGCGTCCGAGAGGCTGGTCATCACCAGCGTGGGCAATTCCTTCCAGGACGGATTCCGTCCCATCGTTTCCATTAGCTCCCACCCGTCCATGTCGGGCATCATGAGATCGGTTAGGACCAGTTGGATGTCGGCGTGGATCTCGAGCTTCTCCAGGGCCTGCCTGCCGGTCTTGGCGGAAACCGTGTCCAGCCCGTTGGAGTGGAGCATCATCTCCGCCGTCTTCAGGCTTATCGTGTTGTCCTCGACGATCAGGATGCTCATCCGGATCTCCCTCCGATCCTCCCGATGCTACCACAGGCGGAACCGTGCGCGCTACCCTGGCTCCCTGGCGGCCCTTCTCTCCATCGCCACGCGGTGGCGTTCCAGCTCCAGCGGCGTCTCGGGCGAAAGCGGGGGGACGGGCGCGGGACGGAGGTCTTCGCCCAGCGCGACGTAGACCATGCTCGCGGTGTGCACCCGCTCCAGGGTCGCCGCGACGGGGTCTTCGCGGTGGACATCCACCACCACGTCGATGGAGGTGCGCCCCACGGCGACCACGGAGGCTTCGAACCGGAGCACGGATCCGGTGGGCACCGGCCGGTGGAACACCATCCCCTCCACGGCGACCGTGACCACGGGACGCCGGGCGTGGCGGGTCGCGGCCAGTCCTCCGGCTTCGTCCACCAGCTTCATGATCCAGCCACCGTGGACGTGGCCCAGGTGGTTGGCGCGGTCGGGCAGCATGAGCGCGAAGCTCAGGACCCGCGTTTCGGACGGCGTGCGCGGGGCCACGGCGTTCACGGCTTGCGCGCGATCCGGGCGATGGCCCGATCGGCCCCCAGGTTCCGCATCCCCGAGCGCAGGAGGATCCGGCCCAAGACCGTGTCCGCGAGGTGGTGGATCTCCCGGATCTCGATGCCGAGCTTCCGGCAGTAGTCCTCGAAGTCGGCGAGGGTGAAGGGGTGCAGGTTGGGCGTCTCGTACCACTCGAAGGGAAGATCGGGGGTCTTGGGCATGCGCCCTCCGAAGAGCACGGAGAACCGGCTGTGCCAGACCGCGAAGTTGGGGAAGCCC
>CAYXXL010000228.1:0-5465 GCA_964469025.1 uncultured Fibrobacteria bacterium | reverse complement strand
ATCCTGGCCCGAAACACCTCCAGGTTGCAGGTCGGGCGCACGCAACTGGCCCTGGCGACGGCCCTGCGCGACCTCCAACGCGCGAACGCCCTGGATTCGACAGGATCCGTCAGCAAGGACCAGTTGCAGGATCTGCAAGTGGCCGTCAAGAACGCCCGGTTGAACTTGAGCGCGGCGAACCTCGCCTTGCAGAGCTCCGATCTCGATCTCCTCCACACCCACATCGTTTCCCCCATGGCCGGCGTCCTGATCACGTTCTCGGTGGCCGTCGGCACCGTCGCATCGTCCGCGGAGGGCATCAACGGGGGAACAAACCTGGGAACCATCGCCGATCCCTCCCGCCTCAAGGTGGTGGTGGAAGTGGGAGAACTGGACTACCCCCGGCTGGTCCTGGGCATGCCCGTCCAGATCTCGACCGAAGGCGCCCTTCCGAGGTCGGGCCACATCAGCTTCATCCCCAGCTCCGCCCGGGCCAGCACCGACACCAAGACCATCATGGTGTTCCCGCTGGAAGCCGTCCTGGACAGCTCTTCCAAAGGACTGATGCCGGGCATGACCGTGGGTGTGGATTTCGTGTTCCTCCAGAAGAAGGTGCCCGTCGCGATCCCCTACGAGGCGGTCCAGACGGGATCGTCGACCTCCGGAGACACCTCGGGAAGCGCCGGCACGGTCCTGGTGAAGGACCCGAAGGGCGTGCTCGTTTCCAAGCCCGTCCGGATCGGGGTCACGGACTTCCGGAACACCGAGGTGCGACAGGGATTGTCCGCCGGGGACACCGTATGGATCCCCGATTCCGCCCAGCAGTCGGATCCGGGCAAGAATGCGGGAGGCGCTTCGTCCAAGCTGGGCGCCAAGGGTGGGGCCATTTGAGCGAACCGATCCTGGAGACGCGGAAGCTGAACAAGAGCTACCAGTTGGGAAACGAACCCGTGCCCGTGCTGCACGACATCGATTTCCGCCTGGAGAAGGGGCAGTACGGCGCCATCATGGGCCCTTCGGGATCGGGGAAAAGCACACTTCTGAACATCCTGGGCTGCTTGGACAAGGCCACCACGGGAGAATACCTGATCGAGGGCAAGGAGGTGGGGGGGCTCTCGCAGAACCAGCTCGCCGACCTGCGCGCCAAGTCCATCGGGTTCGTCTTCCAATCCTTCAACCTGCTGCCGCGATTGAACCTGTGGCAGAACGTGGAACTCCCGCTGCAGTACCTGGGCATCGGACATGCGGAAAGGCACCGCTTGGTGGACGAAGTCCTGGCCAAGCTGGGTCTGGCCGAACGGGGCGAGCACCTTCCCATGGAGGTGTCGGGTGGCCAGCGCCAGCGCGCCGCCATCGCCCGCGCCCTGGTGAAGCGCCCCGCGATCCTCCTCGCCGACGAGCCGACCGGCAACCTGGACAGCACCACCACCGGAGAAGTGATGGATCTTTTCGGGGAGCTGAGCAAGGAAGGAAACACGATCCTGCTCATCACCCACGAGCAGAGCGTCGCCGACCGCGCGAGCCTCCGGTGGCAGATCCTGGACGGTCGGATGGAAGCCATCGCGTGACGATGGGAACCGTCTCCACCGGCGGGTGGCTGTTGCCGCTCCAACTCTCCATCCGGGAGCTGGGCACGCACGTGGTCCGCAGCCTGGTCACCGCCTCCGCGGTCCTGTTCGGGGTGGGTTCCCTGCTGATCATGAACTCCCTGTCGCGGGGCATGGAGGATTCCAACCAGAAGCTGTACCTGCAGATGGGAGGTGCCCAGGTCCTCCAGGCGAGTCCCTCGACGGCCATCACCTTGGCCCAGCAGGCGAACTTCTCCGGCTCTCCGGGACTGCGGCTCTCGGATGTGGCCATCCTCCAGGCGAACCTCCCGGAATTCAACCTCTGGGTGCCGGAAATGGCGGTGGGTCCCGGCCAGATCCGCACCAGCGCTGGGAGGGTCCGGGCGATGGGAACCGCCTCCGTCTGGGAGCGATTCGGCTTGCTGGGCGAGGAGTTCTCCTCCACGGAAGGACTTTCTCCCCAGGCGTGGGACGCGGGCCAGCCCATCGCCGTGATCGGGCCGCAGGTGGCCCACCAGGTGGACAAGACCGGAGGCGCGCTGGGCAAGAACCTCATCGTTTCCGGAATCCAGGTCCGGATCGCCGGGATCTTCAAGACCACCGGTTCTTCCGACCAGAGGTCCTACGAGGTGGCTCTCCCCATTTCGTGGTACCGGACCACCCAGGCGAAAGGCGATCCGCCGCTGTCGCTGCTTCGCGCCCAGGTCACCAGTCTCGGAGACGTTTCCCGGGCCGAACGCGACCTGGCGGGCGAATTCCTGGTGCTGCACCGGGGGGTGAGGGACGTGGACATCTCCACCAACGCCGACCTCCTCTCCGACTACCGCAAGAGCATCGCGACCATGTCCATGGTGACGTTGCTGATCGCCGTCGTCGCCCTCCTCTCGGGCGGCGTGGGAATCCTCAACATCCAGTTCGCATCCCTTTCCGCGCGTGTGCGGGAACTGGGCGTGTGCAAGGCGCTGGGGGCGAGGTCGGGATTGCTTTTCCGCCAAATGCTCCTGGAGAGCGTCGTGATCTCCGCCGCCGGAGGGATGGTGGGATGCCTGGTGGGCGTCCTACCCGAGGCGTTCCTCTCCCACGCGCTTCCCTGGAAGCCGCGACTGACCTCCGGCGACCTGCTCCTGGGCGTGGCCATCTCCTTGGGACTAGGGACCCTTGCGGGACTGCTCCCGGCCCTGCGCGCCGCGAAACTGGAACCCGTGGAGGCGATGCAGACATGATCCCCCTGCTGAACTCGATCTTCCAGGGCATCGTCTCCGCCTTCCGGGAAATCCGCTCGCAACCGCTGCGCTCCATCCTTTCCATGGCCGGGGTGGCCTTGGCGGTGGCCGCCCTCACCGCACTCCTCACCATCGTGGCGGGACTGAAGACGATGGTGACGCAATCCGTCGTGAACATGGGCGGCGCGGGCCGGCTCATGGTCCAGCCCCAGTTCGAATCGGACCTCCAGGAGAAGCAGAGCTTCTCGCGCTCCCCGGGCCTGCGCTACGCGGACGGCGACTCCGCCGGAATCGACCTTCCCGGCGTGGAAGTGATGAACACGGCGGGCCAGTGGGAGTTCGCGTCCTACCTGGGACAGGAGACCAGGATCTACCTGATGGGAAGCGATCGGGACTACCTGATGCAGGACGTCCAGGCGATCGTGATGGCAGGCGCCATGCCCGACCAGGGCGCCTTCGACGGGGCCCAGCCCGTGGCCATGGTCAGCTGGACGCTGGCTTCGATGTGGGACAAGGCGGCGCGCGCCAGGGGACAGAAATTGGTCGGGTCGTGGCTGGACATCGGGAACGTGGAATTCAAGGTGGCTGGAACCTACCAGAACCACAGGAACGCCTGGGGACGGAACGCCGTGACGGTGGCCATCCCCTGGAAGACCTTCGAGAGGTTCTTCCAGGGCACGAACACGAACATCGGCACCCTCCAACTGCGGATCGAGGATCCCGACAGCACCACCGCCGTGCTGCGGTCCTTGCGGACCCTTTTCCTGGGACTGCACCGCGGTGCCCAGGATTTCCTGTTCCAGCAGTTCGACTTCCTGGCGAGCTTCACCGCGATGATAGGGAACATCTCCCTGCTGTTTGCCACGGTGGCCGCCCTGTCCCTGACCATCGGAGGTCTGGGGATCTTCAACACCATGCTCGCCGGCCTGAACGACCGCATCCGCGAGATCGGGGTCCGCAAGGCGCTGGGTGCCCGGCAGGCGCAGATCGCGTCCCAATTCCTTTCGGAATCCATCGTCCTTTGTTCCCTGGGCGGGGTCGTGGGCCTGGGGATCGGATCGCTTCCCGCGGTCTTCGGAGACCAATTGGCCCGGTCCATGTCCATCCACCCGGAATTCACGCTGCTTCCCATCCTGAGCGCCCTGGGACTATCCGTGGCCGTGGGTGTCTTGGCGGGGCTGTACCCCGCCATCCACGCGGGCAGGCTTTCCCCCATCGACGCGTTGCGATACGAATAGATGACCTGGGATGTTTTTCCGAAAAAAACATGGTTTCGGAAGGGCGTCCCGTGTATCTGAAAAAGAGGCCATCACAGCAACAGCCTGATCTGGAGCTGAGGTGACTCTGAATCAGTGGGGTAACCGCAATATGAACGACAAGACTCAAACTCTAGATCCTACGGACAGGGATGTGATTGTAGATTCCATCATCGGGCATATCCACCATTTGTCCAAATTGACGATCGAAGAATTGGAGCACATTCTTGATTGTCTGACTATTTATGACACGCCCTCCCAGGAAAAAATTCGAGGGAGAGCCGAGCCAAAAGAGTTGGAGTAGACAGTGAATTAATTTCGAAGGCCGTCCTCGAATGCCTAGTTCTGATCTCCTGATGTTGCCATGAATCCCCGGGAGGGAGATTCATCGACATCCGATTCTTCTCCCCTCTCTCCATCGAAATCAACGATGATTTTATGGCCATCGAATGCGTCCAGGTGATTTTGGACTTCTTCCGAAGTCGCTTTTCTGGCAAGATCGATCAAGCGCCCTCGATCTTTGTCTTCATTGCTGGTGATCATATCATCCTCTTGTGTTTATCCTATTTTGCCAAGAGCAATCTGCCTTGGACAGCTATACTCCGATGGGAACGTTTGAAGCCCATCTTTCCCCACAGACAATGAAAACGCCGCCACTCAATTCGTTTTGATCCAAGTAGTTGCGGAGTCTGCGCCGGTAGTATTCCACCAGCTTTTCGGAACTGGCACGATTTGCCATCACGATTTTGACAAACGTGTTGCTGGGCAGATCTTCCGCAGAGAACCCGATTTCGTTCACGATGAATTCGCTGACCCCCACAAAATCTTCCCAAACGTCGTGGGTGAGGTCGAACGTCAGAACCACCATGGCGGATTCTTCTCTGGTGGGGATCAAGCGGCGCTTTATTTCTTCCACACTGAAAGGCAAATTCATAAAAACTTCCGAACCGTAAAAACATTCTAAAGAGTCTAAATTTCAATATCCATTTAATTTTGTCCAAAAGACCTTTTTTTTTAAAAACAGGCAGCGGCCTCACTTATTTTGGTTTTTATAGGAAAAATAGCCAGGATAGCCATCGGGAATGGACACATTCATTTCTAATCTGCGATTCGCCGTCGGACCGCGGCACCGGCGGTGGTTCACCATCCGGGGAAGGCATCGACGGACTCGAGCGGTGAGGACAAGTCATGTCACCATCGGGGGCGGACAGGGGACGGTCCACCAACGAAGAAGGCCGGACTTCCTTTCGCGGGGAACACCGGCCTTCTTCGGATTCGATGGGCAGTACAGGACTCGAACCTGTGACCCCTACCATGTCAAGGTAGTACTCTAACCAGCTGAGCTAACTGCCCGAGAGCGGTGGAGAATGTAGGAACAACGCCTGGAATGTCAATCGGGATCGGTGGGCACGGGTCCATCGGGGGGACGGACCTCCACG
>CAYXXL010000227.1:0-5470 GCA_964469025.1 uncultured Fibrobacteria bacterium | reverse complement strand
CTTCGCCCCAAGGGTCACGCCGTTCTCCTGGACCAAGGCGGCCGCGATGACCTCGAAGCTTTCGATCGGCGCTGGGGTGCGAGGCATGGCGGTGTCCCCCGGCCTACTCGAAGACTTGGATGGGGCGGACTTCGATGGCGCCGGTCGTGGCGGATGGGATCTTCGCCGCCACCCGGAGCGCCGTATCCAGGTCGGACGCCTCGATGAGGCAGAATCCGCCAAGCTGTTCCTTGGTTTCCGCGAAGGGGCCGTCGGTTCTGGAAAACTTCCCCTCGCGTACCCGTACCGTGGTCGCTGTTTTCACGGACTGCAACGCGTTTCCCAGGAGGAAGTTCCCCTTCTCGCTGAATTCGCGGATGAAGGGAGGATAGGCGTGGAGGATGGCTTCCCTGTCCTCCTTGGACATGGCGGCGAACTTGGCTTCCTCGTCGTAGATCAGGCAGAGGTATTTCATGGGTATCCCCGGTTCGATGGGTGGATCGAGCATGGACAATCCGATGCTCGACACTGGTCGACGGTATGGATTGAAAATCGACAAAATTTCGGGGATCCGCGCGAAACTCGGCCATCCCGGCCTTGGCGGATCGCAACCTCCGTCCTGTCCGCACCGGCCGCGACCGCGCGGACCCCGAGGCGCCCTTTTCTAGGTTGGCTCTCCTGGAAACCGACCGAGGAAGCGCAACGAAGTACGGAGATGCCATGGGCGTGCCCGCCGAGATCGTGCATGAAATGGATGTGGTGGTGGTGGGCGCGGGGCCCGCAGGCTGCACCGCGGCCATCTACGCGGCGGAGGCCGGTCTCAGGACCGTCCTGCTGGAGGCACGCTCCATCCCCAAGGACAAGATCTGCGGCGACGCGGTCGCCGGCAAATGCATCCCCATCCTGCGGGAGCTCGGCATCCTGGACCAGGTGGCGGCGGGACCGCACGGCTACTCCACCGGGGTGCTGTTCAGTTCCCCGAAGGGCGACCTCGTGAGCATCACCTTCAATCCGCCCGGCGCCAAGCAGAGGACGGACGGGTACGTGGTGCGCCGCAAGGTGTTCGACGAGTACCTGTACCGACGCGTGGAGAAGACCGGCGCCGAGCGGCGGCTCCAGTTCAGGGTGGAGAGCGTGGTCCAGGAAGACGGGCAGGTCGTGGGTGTGCGCGGGACCCGGCACGGATCCGAGATCCGGGAGACCTATCGCGCCAAGGTGGTGATCGGGGCCGACGGATTCAAGTCCGTCGTGGCCCGCGAAACCGGCCTCCTGGAGGTGGATCCCGACCATTACGTCACGGCGCTGCGCCAGTACTGGGAAGGAATCGAGGGTCTCACCGAGGCCATCGAGGTCCACTTCGTGGAGGAGATCATCCCCGGCTACTTCTGGATCTTTCCCCTGGAGGACGGCAAGGCCAACGTGGGATTGGGAATCCTCAAGCGCGACATCGACGAACGCAAGTTGGACTTGCGCGAACTGCTCGCCAAGGCCATCGCCAATCCGCTGTTCGTGGACCGGTTCAAGAACGCCAAGCCCATGGAACGGCCCGTCGCCTGGGACCTGCCGCTGGGCTCCAAGCATCGGAAGATGCACGGGAACGGTTTCATGCTGGCGGGAGACGCGGCCTCGCTGATCGATCCCTTCACCGGCGAAGGGGTGGGCAGCGCCATGCATTCGGGGAAGATGGCGGCACAGGCCGCCATCGAGGCCATCGCGGCGAACGACCTCTCCGAGGCCTTCCTCAAGCGCTACGAGGACAGATTCTGGGCCTACCTGGGACCGGAGATCGCGCTTTCGCACAGGCTCCAGCGGATCGGCCGCAGGAAGTGGCTCCTGAACTGGGTGCTGGGCAAGGCGGCGCGCTCGGCCTACGTGCGCGGCCAGATCTCCGGGATGCTGGCCAACGTGATCCCCAAGAAGACGCTGGCGTCTCCGCTGTTCTATCTGCGGATTCTGTTCGCCTAGGATCCGCTCCAGGCGGCCCAAAGAAGCGTTGTGTACCTTCTACCGATGCTCCATCGCACCGGTTCTGCGGCCTTTGCGGCCATTGCCGCCCTCGTGTCCTCCCCCTTCCCCTCGGCAGCGAACGTCCTGTTCTCGGGCCCGTCGCCCCTCCAAGGACGCCCGCTCGTTCCGCTGGGAACCATCGGCTCGGCCCGTTCGCTTTCCACGGGGTTGGCCAGTCCCGACACCTTGGAGGTCTACGCCTTCCTGGTGGACTTCAATCCCTCGAAGCCGGGCGACGCGGAAATCACCGGCAACGGGACCTTCGGGTCGGATTCCTCCACTTCGACCCCGATGGAATCCTGGCGCGCCCGGCGCGACTCCACGCGCTTGCACTTCCTCCGCGTCTTCCAGGGGGTGAGTTCCTACTGGCGGGACGCCTCCGACGGAAAGCTGGAGGTGGTCTTCCGGGTCTTTCCCGAAGCCCCCGGCGCGAAGCCCTACCACGTGAACCGGACCATGGGCCAGTGCAGCCCGCTGCAGGGGAGCGCGACCAACGCCTCCTTCGACAGCACCTACGCCACCGACATATTGGAAATGGTCCGGGACGCCGCGAAAAGCGCAGCCTCGGACGCGGCGGGTCCGTTTTCCGTCCCACCCCCCACCTCCTCGACCCGAAACCGCGCCTACATGCTGATCCACGCCGGCGCCGATCGCGCCACCGACGGCGGCTTCAAGGGATCCGCGGCGGCGAACACGCCGCAGGACATCGGATCGTTCGCGCTGGGCAAAAGCGACTACCTGTCCCTGGACAACCGGAAACACCTGCTCGACACCACCTACCTGAGGGATTCCGACGGAGTGGTCCTGGGCCAACCCGGTGCGGACACCCTCCGCGACCTGCTCGTGGCCGCGGAAACCGGATCCCAGGACGGAGCGAACATCGGAATCCGCGGCACGACCGCCTACCTGGTGGGTCGCGCATTGGGCTTGCCGGATCTCTGGGACCCGGCCCAAGGCGTCTCCGTGATGGGCAAATTCTGTCTCATGGATCCGGCCGGCTACTCCCTCGGAAACGGATTCCTGCCATCGCTGCCTTCGGCGTGGCCGCGACTCTACATGGGCTGGGCCACCCCCGTGGAGGCGCTGCCTTCCGCCGGAAACGCGTGGTACGCGCTCCCGGCGGTTCGTCCAGGCCACGACACCGTGCTGGTGGTGCCCATCGCCGACCAGGAATACCTGCTGGTGGAAAACCGCCAGCGCACCGGGAACTACGGCTCCGACGGAAGCGGCCAGGTCCTGGTCCGCGTGGGAAACACCATCGGGACGGACTCGGTGGAATTCAGGCTCGTCCCCGACTCCCTGGGAGGACTGGAGGGCGATCCCAAGCGGTTCCAGGGGTACATCTACTCGTCCAGCCCCGACGCGGCCCTCCCCGGTTCCGGGCTCCTGGTATGGCACGTCAACGAATGGCTGTTGCAGCAACTGGTCCGCTTCGGGTCTCCCAACTCCTTCCTCGGCGACACACTGGAGGACCGCTACCGCGGCGTGACGTTGGTGGAAGCCTCGGGCCTCCCCTCGCTGGGCCAGGTGTTCCAATCGGCCACGGGAGCCACCACCGACGTCGGTTCCGGAGCGGACATGCTCCCGCACAAGGAACGAATCAACGGACAGACGCAGACCATCACCGCCATCGGTCCCTCCGGCTGGACCAACACGGGCTCCCTGCTCGGAGCCAACACCCTTTCCACCCTGAACAGCCCTTGGCCCTCCGCCGCGCTGGCGCAGAAGGGGACCAACTCGGTGAATGGCGACAGCGTCTGGACGCCGGGGATCAATCCACTTCCCGTCCAGGTGAAATGGGGGCCGTACACCGATTCCGGCTGGTCCTTCCCGGTGTCGCTCCCGCCGGCCTGGGGCTACGCCTCCATCCTTCCCGGCCCTTCGCCCCTTCCCCGATCGCTCTGGATCCTCGATACCGCCGGCC
The DNA here is from genome assembly GCA_964469025.1 of uncultured Fibrobacteria bacterium. Classification (GTDB taxonomy): domain Bacteria; phylum Fibrobacterota; class Fibrobacteria; order UBA5070; family UBA5070; genus UBA5070. The sequence continues at coordinate 1,560 of CAYXXL010000227.1, read as the reverse complement.
GCGCCCAAGTCCTGGACAGCGCCGGTCGCGGTTGGTTCACCGGGCTCGACACATTGAAGGTGCCGAAGGCCTGGGATTCCACCTCCTCGGCTTTCCCCACCCGGCAGACCTTGGACACGCTCGTCTTCCCATGGCCGCGCCTCGGGGCTCCCATGGGACGTCCCGTCGGTTCGGCGGTCCTGGCGGACACCTTGGCCGTGCGCTCGACCTCGGGCAGGACCACCCTGCTCTGGCCTTTGGCCAACGCCTTCGACACTTCGCAACGGGATTCGGCCCGCGTGGGCCAGACGACGTGGAACGGCACCGTCGCAGGTCCTGTGGCGGTGAATGGCAGGTTCTGGATCGCCGATTCCACAGGTGCGCTCCTGTCGGTGGGCTCGGGAGGAACCACGCCGCCCGTGAAAACCGGACTGCGCCACATCCAGGGCCTGTGCGCCTGGGGGAACGCGCCTTCGTCCATCGCCGCCGTGGACTCCTTCGGGCAGGTGGCCACCGTCTCCTCCACCGGAACCGCGACCACATGGTCCAACGCTCCGTTCAAACCCCACCCCGGGGAGAGGTTCCAGATCCTGTCCGCGGATTTCACCCGGGACAGCGTGGCCGGACTCGCGGTGGTGGGGTCCTTCGGGACCACCACCATCCTGGACGGAAAGACGCGAAGTCCGCTGCCCAACTGGCCGCGGACCTTCGCGCGCGGCGATTCGAGCCTGGGCGAGCCCGGCCTGGCCGCGCTGGGCGACCTCAACGGGGATGGCCGGCCCGATCTCGTGATCCCCGGAGCCGACAAGCTCTGGGTGGCCGACGCCTCCGGAATCCCGCTCGCTGGGTGGCCGGTCTCCATCATCAGGACGGAATCCGTCGCCCAGGCGTCCGGGTACCACCCGGGCGTGCTCGGCTCCTCCCCCCTGGTCGCCGACCTCGGGAGGACCGGCCACGCCGAGGTGATCCTGGGAACCTCCGACGGCATGCTCCGTGCCTGGTCGGGAAACGGCAAGGCCTGGACAGGTCCTGTCCTGGCCGCGACTCCCGGAGCGGCCTCCGGACCCAGCTACGCCATGGGAAGCTGGCCGTTGTCGGCAGGGGGCATCACCCTGGACACCCTGCGCCCTCCCTGGCTGCATACCGCCTTCCAGACCGCCGGAGCGGATACCCGGATCCTCTCGCTTTCCTCCGCCTCCACCCTGGACGCCTTCGACCTCGGCTCCGCCCGGGTGACGTGGGGCTGGGCGGGAGGCGACCCCGGTCGCTCCGGAAGCCTGCCCGACTCCCTCCTGGGTTCCGTGCAGTCGTTGCCGACGGGGATCACCGACTTCCACGTCTTCCCGAGTCCGGTCCGCAACGCGCGCGCCACCTTCCGGTGGGAATTGGGCCAAGCGGCGAGTTCCGTCCAGCTCACGGTGTGGGAACAGACCGGTGCCAGGATCCTGACCCGGTCCGGCCTCGCCACGGAAGCAGGACCGGGCGAGGTGGCGCTGACCGGCGTCGAATGGGGAACGGGAGTGTATGCCGCCCGTTTGGAAGTCGACTGGGCGAGCGGAGGCAAAGCCCAGTCCTGGGTGC
>CAYXXL010000226.1:0-5476 GCA_964469025.1 uncultured Fibrobacteria bacterium | reverse complement strand
CAGCGCCTCTTCGTATTCGGAGGTCCGGTTGATGGGAAGGAGGCGGTCGGCGATCAGGGCTCGAGCGGGTTCCGGGCGTTCCAGGCTGCGCAGAAGGATCAGTGCCGATTGCCAGAGGGCGTCCTCGTCGTCGGGCACCACGGACAGGATCTGTTCGTACTTGAGCAGGGCCTGTTCCCATTCCTCCTGGGCGGAGAGCGTCAGGGCCCAGAGCCGCAAGGCCGGGAGCCGATGGGCCCCCACCGACAGGAGCCGCAGCTTCTGGATGCCGCGGTCCAGCAGGATGTTGGCGCGGCGGTCTTCGCCGTCGGCGATGAGGTCCAGGGCCTCGGCCAGGGAGGCTTCCACGGCCTGGATGTCGGAGTCGGTGTCGTCCATGAGCGGGCAAAAGTACCTCAGGCCCGAGCGTCGGAACCATCGGGCGAATTAGGTACCCTTACCGCCGATGTCGTTCCGAACCCACAGCTGGGTCCTCGCCTACGCGTGCCTCGCGGGCGCCGCGGCCCCGGATCTCGGGGTGGGATGGTACTCCGTCCCGGTCCCGGGCATCGCGGACCTGGATCGCGCGGACGTGGGTCTGGCCGGGGAGGCGGAGCCCGGAGGACCGTTGTTGGACGCCCTGGTCGGGGGCAGTCGCAACAACACCGCGGTGGGACTGTCCTACCAGCAGGATCGCGGCTCCTTCGACGGCGACGAGTGGAGCCGGAATCAGGTGGGTTTCGATCTCGGCGCCGTGGTGGAAGGCACCGAAGGCCTGGAATTCGGGATCCAGGCGCTGGACCTCCAGCCCAAGCCGTCCGCACAGGCCGCCGGCGTGGGCTGGACACAGGACGCCCCCGAAGGCGGACTGCGTCTGGGCGTCGGCGCCGAGGCCTTGCGCCTGGTGCGGGACCAACGCGATTGGTCATTGGGGTTCGGATTCTGGATTCCGGTCTACAGCTCGGAGATGGCCTGGGAACTGCAGACCGCCCTGGTCCGCACCCGAACCTTCCGCCTGGATCTTTCCGCGGCTTGGAGCCAACCTTCGATCCCGGCCAGCCTTTCCCACGCCATCGGGGACTCCTCCGCCTCCGACTCCATCTGGTGGCGAACCAGCCAGAAGCGGTTGTCGGCGCGCGTGGGAATTTCGCCGTTGGCCGGCTTGGCTGTCCAGGCCTGGGGAGGCTGGCGTCGCGAGGAAGCCCCCGGAGCGCAGACAAATTCCGTTTGGAGCCTTTCCGGCGCCTCCTGGTTCGGCGGGGCCCAAGGCGATTGGGCCGTGCGCGGTTGGAACGCCGACGGCGAGATGCGGTGGGACGAAGGGCACGAATCGGCGACGCTGGACACAGCGGCGGGCTTGGGGTGGATGGATCCCTCCGGTCAGTCGGCGGGTCACGCCGACCACACCATGGCGAACGGAACGTTCGAAATGCGAGCCCCTCCGATCCTTCTTGGCGCCCCGAGCGACGTCCATCCATTGTCCCTCCAGCCGTTGGCCGCCGTGCAAGGCGCCTGGATGCGCCTGGATGGCGGGGAAACCGGCTCGGCCGTCCAGCCGTGGGAGCCTGGGGGTACCTGGGGGGAAGAACACCGCTGGGAGGGAGAGGCAGGCGTTCGCTGGAGCCTCCCTTGGTTCTCCCTCGAACCGCGGATCGGCTTCCAGCGTCTCGAACTGGCCGGCAACCCACCAAGATTGTGGTGGGGGTTTCCGGTGGGGAACGGAGTGTCGTGGGACCTCCCATGGCAGGCGCAGATCCTCCACGAAGGTCGGACAGGCACCCGGATCTCCTACACGATCTCCGGGGAGATCCACGCATCGGGAACATCGGCCTTTTCACCAGGATTGCGCAACAAGGCATCCTTGAGCCAGGAGTTCTGATGGCGCGCTCTGTTTGGGCAGGGACTGGTGCCACCTTGGTCTCCGAGGCCATCGGGCGCGGAGCCGCGATGGGTTTCCAGCTCCTCGTTGCCAACCAACTCGGTGCGGATCGGTTCGGAATCGTGGCCCTGGCTCTCGCTTCGGCGGCGTTGTTGTCGCCTTTGGCGGACACGGGTCTTCCCAACCTCGCCCTGCGACTGGTGTCGGAGTCTCCGGACGACGACGATCTGGTGCGGTTGCTGGGAGGACTCAAGCTTCTCCTGACGCCGTTGTTCGTGGTCCCGCTGGCCATATGGGCCGCTTGGAGATTCGTGGGGAAGGACGACTCCATGGCTTTGGTGTGGGCCGGTGCGTTCTACGGATTCCAAGCCTCCTCCGACCTGCTGCGGCAGATCCTGCGCGCTCGCCAGGAAGTGGGACGGGAATTGTTCGCGCGGATCGCCTACCCGATCGGCAACATCATCGCCCTGCTTGCCGTGTGGCGATTCAGACCCGGACCCGCAGGGGCCCTCCTGGCGCTGGCCTCCGGGCCGGCCGCCCTGATGGTCGCCTATCTGGCCGTGCTTCCGCGGGGATGCAGGGTGCCGCGAACGGGACCATCGCCTGCGATGGCTCGGAGATATTCCCCATTCCTGCTCCAATCCATCGGGTATCTGCTCGTGGTGGGGTTCGCGACCCGGATCGACGCCTTCCTGTTGGAGAAGTATTCTGGACGTCCGGACGTGGGTCGCTATTTCGCCGCCTTGAATCTGGTCATGGCCGGCGGATTCTTCGCGCAAGGCCTTTCTTCCTATCTCTACCCACGCCTGCACCGCCAACGGGAACGACGAGGCCGAGCCCTCGCACGCGCCGTGGGATTGCAGGCCGCGTTGGGAATCGCCTTGGCTCTGGGAGCGGCCTTGATCGGCCCCATCCTTTTCCGCTCGGTCTTCCACGCCCGGAGCTTCGCCGGTGCGGACGAATTGCTGCCGGGCATGGGATTCCTCCTGTGCCTCTCCACAATGGATTGGCTCTGGTTGTCGATCCTGATCGGCCGGAATCGCATCTGGGTGGCCGTCCTCAACCTGGCGCCCATCCTGGCGACGAAGATCGTGCTGGGTCCGATCCTGGTGTCCAGGTGGGGAGCGGTCGGCATGGTGTGGACCGCGATCATCGGGCAGATCCCGACCGGGATATTGGGAGCCGCAACCGCCTCGCGGGCATTCCTTCGGCCGGCTTCCGAGCTGTCAGCATCAGATTCGCGGTGGAATGCCTCAGGGGAATGAGTTGGTCCAGAACGAGGGCCGCCAGGTTGTTCGCAAGTCGGACGGGAGCGAACAACGGTCCTTGGAAAATCCGGTTCAGCACGATGGCGGCCAGCGAAATCGCACCTCCTTGCGGGTGCACCGAGACGGCTTCCAATCCCGCCCTTCTGCACAGTTCGCGAAAGCCGTGTTCGGTGAATCGCCAATAGTCGTGCGGCTCTTCGTGGAGCGACCAGAACATGGGACCGGTCAGGATCAAGGTGCCTCCGGGTCGGAGAACCCTGGCAAGCTCCCGGACGAGCGCGAAAGGATCGAGGACGTGCTCGACCACCTGGCTGCAGAGCACGGCATCGGTGCACCCCTCTCGGAAGGGCAGAGCCATGCCGTCGCCGACGACATCGGGAGTCGCGTCGATGGCGTCGATGTTGATTCCGATCCTCCGCCAGCCGGGGAGCAATCGGCTGTAGGGGGCGTTCCCGCATCCGACATCCAGCAGGATTCCGGAGTGGGACGAGCCCAACGTCGTCAGCTCCGCGGCGATGTCGCGCGCGAGCAGCCGTTGGACGAGGAAGCCCGTGGTGGTCGGGCGCGTGGAGGTGGAGGTGATCCGCATGGATGTGGGAAGATACTCCTGGCCGGTCAGTGCTTTCTGGCCAGCTCGACGATGAAACTGTAGTGGCGCTTGGGCGGACGCAGCCAGAGACTGCGGTGCCAAACCGATGGATGGAAGCCCGCGTCCCCGAACTTCGAGGCTCGCAACAGGGCGCGAAGCCTCCCCGCTGTGAATTCCGTCAGATGCGTGGGATCCACCCACTCCCGACCGCGCAGCCGGTTCCAGTTGAACCCGAGGTTGCGGACGAATCCTCCGGGCCGCTTGTAGAACGCCCATCGGTCCGGAGTGGACAGCACCAGGATCCCCCCCGGCTTCAGCGTCCGATGGGCCTCCGAGAGCATCTCGAGCGGTTCGCGGACGTGCTCCACCACATCGAGCAGGAAGATCCGGTCGAAGCTGGAATCCGCCCAGGGAAGAGTCGGCGATTCCGAAGCGACCTGCCGGAGATCCCATGCGGGACGGGCCTTCCGCAACCGCTCCAGCGTCTCCGGGATGATGTCCGCGCCGTGGAGGACGAGGGTCGGGTCTTCCTTCTCCAGCGTCAGGAGCATCCCGCCGAGCCCGCAGCCCCAATCCAAGACCGAAGCTCCCGACCGGATCGGAGTCCGGAGGAAGTTCCGGTAGTAGGATTCCGGGCGCGAACCGTACGCCACTTCCAGGTAGCTCGCGTAGGTTTCTGGATTCTTCTTCGTGGACATTGGTTCGGCTTCCAAAATGCACTTTCCCCTCGCATGCGCGTCCAGCTGGTCAACGATCATCCGCATGGTGGCGGAGCGGAAGTCCATCTGCACGCGTTGGCCGCCCTCCTCTCCGGAAACGGCGATGCGGTCGACGTCCTGACCGGTACGCGACGTCCCATCCACTACGCCTCCAGGATCTTCAATCCCTGGCTCGCGCTGGTCGCCTGGAACCGGTTCCGGGTCTTCCGCCCGGACGTCGTCCATGTCCACAAATACAACCTCGTCTGGTCCATCGCGCCCTTCATCGCGGCGAAAGCGCTTCGGATTCCGCTGGTCTGCACCCAGCACGATTTCGGTGCCGTCTGTCCGGAGGGATGGATGGTGCGACGCGACGGCTCGGTGTGCGCGCTCGGCTTCGGCGGACAGTGTTTTTCCACCCGCTGTCTCCGATCCACCACTCCGGCCCTGGACCTCCACCGCCGGTTCAACTCCCTGCGGTTGGCGATCCAGGTCCCCGTCCTTCGCAGGACGGTATCCGTCTTCACCGCGCCCTCGCGTTTCCTGGCCGACTGGGTCGATCGACTCTACGAAGGGGTGGAGAGCGTCGCTCTCCCGCTGTTCGTGGATCCACCCGGGGAGCGCGCCCCGTCGGGTCCGACCGGTCCGATCACCCTCTTCCACGCCGGCCGCATCGAACGGGAAAAGGGTCTCGACGTCCTGCTTCGGGCGATGGCGAAGGTCCAGGGGATCCGTCTGCGGGTGGCGGGAAACGGCGCGGCTCGAGCCACCTTGATGGAATTGTGCGGGTCCCTGGGCATCGAGGACCGCGTGGACTGGCTCGGGCCGGTGGACCGTGCGCGGGTTCTCCGCGAATGCGACCAGGCGCATCTGGCGGTGCTCCCGAGCCTGTGGGTGGAGAACGCGCCCGTCTTTGTCCTGGAAGCCATGCGGGAGGGATGCCCGGTGGCCGCGTCGGACGTGGGAGGCTATCCTGACTTGATCGATCCGGGATCGAACGGCTTCCTCGTGGAACGCGGGTCCGTGGAAGCTTGGGCCGAGCTTTTGATCCGGGTGGCGTCGG
>CAYXXL010000225.1:0-5480 GCA_964469025.1 uncultured Fibrobacteria bacterium | reverse complement strand
GACCCGGCCGCTTTGCTCCGAATCCACTGGCCGCTTTCGCCGAATTGGGCACCCAAAGCCTAGATTGCCCTCCATGCGACCCAGCGACACCAGTCCGGAAGCCTGGCAGGTCCAGATCGAGATCATGCGCCGAAAGGGGCCCCTGGAACGGCTTCTCATGGCCTGCCGCATGAGCGCGAGATCCACAGACGGGAGATGCAGCAAACCGCCTGCAATCCAAGAGTCGTAAAGGAGCCCGAATGAGTCGGGCGCCTGGTGCAGGATAGGGATGCGTCCACTCCGAAAACGATCTACGGAAAATGCACTCCAGCAAGGTTCCGCTGGCCTCGAAAATGCCGTAGATTGAGGATGTGGAAGCAAAATCCATCTACGACTTTTCGGATTTCCGCGCCTTCCTGTGCGACTGGTTCGCCCAGGAGAAGGAGAAGCGCGGCAAGTTCACCAAGGCACAGGCCTCCCGGGAACTGGGCCTGCCGAATTCCCGCAACTATTTCTCGGACCTTTTGGGCGGGAAGGAACTTTCGGAAACCTTCCTCGAGCGTCTGATCAGTCTCCTCGCCATTCCCCACGACCAAGCACGCTACTTTCGCGCCTTGGTGAATTTCCAGCAGGCTGCAACCCCCGAGAAACGCGAGGAGGCCCTGGACCTGCTGGTGTCCCTCAACCGCTCGCCGCGCACCATCCTGGGCGACGACCGCATGGAGTACTTCCGCCAGTGGTGGCACGGAGCCATCCGCGCACTCCTGGACACGGGCGACTACGGCGACCAGCCGGAGCGCATCGCACGGGCGCTCACGCCAGCCATCACCCCCGCCCAGGCCCGCGACTCCCTTGCGCTCCTGGCCCGATTGGAGCTGGTGCGCAAGGACCCCGAAGGCTTCTGGAAACCCTCGGAACAGGCCGTCTCCTCTCCCGACGGCCTGCGCGACGAACTTCTGGTGGAACTCCAGATCCAGCAGTTGGACCTGGTCCGCAGATCCCTCCTGAAGCGGAAGGCCCCGGCCCGGTTCGTGGCCACCAACATCGTCTCCGTGAGTCCAGACGGATTCCGTCACCTCCTGGAGCGCATGGAGAAGACCCGCTCGGAGATCCGGTCCATCGTCCACAAGGACGCGGACCCCGCCCGCCGCGTGTGCCAGATCGTTCTCGCCCTGGTTCCCCTGACCGAAGAGAAGGCCCCGCAATGAAACCGCACCTCCCCCTCGCGCTCCTCGGAGCGATCCTGTTCGCGGGTTGCGACACCGGCACGCAGGCCAGCACCTCCAGCGAAACGCAGACGGCGTTGCAAGAGCTGGCGGACAACGCGGGGTCGATCGCGTCCAGATTGCCGACCCCCGGGAATTCCACGGTCGTGTCGGCGCGCAGAATGGACAACTCGACCGATTCGACCTGGGCGGTCATCGATTCAGCGGTTTGTGCTGGCGGAGAGTCGACCAGTCATTACGATGTCCTGGGAATCAACATTGATTGGCTCGGACCGGGAACCGGCCCGGATGGAACGGCAGGAAGCTGCAGTTTAGCCAGTTCCATTCATCCATTCCGGCAGTATTCGCTCGATTCGCTGGGTCGCTCCGATTTTCACGGGACAAGAATCCTGTCCGACACTCTCCAAGTCGACCTGTACGTCGGAGATGGCACCTGGGATCTCCGCAGCGGACTGTCTCTGACCTACCTGAGCCTTTCCGCCTACACCTCCCCGACGTTGGATACGTTCCACCAGGTCATCCAGTTCGGCGGAAATTGCCAAATCGAAGTCCGAATGCGCGACACTCTGGTCGGCTCGGCAATGAAGAATTCGGGTGCCGACGCGCCGGTTGTCTGCGGAGGGTTGAATATCGGCCGCTTCCTGTGGGACCAGGTCGGGATGCCCCAGGTGCTGGATCTCGAAGGGAGAGCTGTCCCTCCACGCCCTGTTTCTCGTCGTTCCTTCCCCGAGGACAGCTTGGGAGTCAGTGCTTCCATCCTGGGGATCGACTCGGTTTCCCGGCCCGATACCATCGCCATCCGGTCGGTCCTGCGCTGGCGGTTCCTTGCCTGGGATTCCATTGCGATACCCGACAGCGTTTGGTTGTTGGATGGAAGCCTTTGGCCACCTTTGGCATCCGCGCCTCTGCAAGTCGCCTCGCCCGACACGATCACCATGCTCCTCTCCCGTTCCGCATTCCTAGCCGGGATGGATTCGCTTCTCTTGGAACTTCCATTCCGCTCCGACAGAGGCTGGGCGACGAGCCCAATCCTCGAACCCATGCACTGAACAAGCTCCGCCTTCCTCCTCGGTGAGCGGAACGGCTCAGTCGATTTTTGGCCTGGATGGTGGATGCAGCCGCCGCGACACGACCCCGAAGCCGTCCGCATCGGGACGGCGAGCGGGGAGGGGAGCAAGGATGCGCCGCCATACAGCCGAAAATCAGCCTTGCTTCTGGTTGTTTTCTTCGGCGAAGCTGAACGAGATGGCGTGGTATCCGGCGTCCACGTGGACCAGTTCGCCGGTGATGCCGCGCGCCAGGTCCGAGACCAGGAAGGCGGTGGCGTCGCCCACCTCGGAGGTGTCCACGTTCTTGTGGAGGGAAGATCTCGCCTCGGAGATGGTCAGCATCTTGTTGAAGTCGCCGATCCCTTTGGCCGCCAGGGTCCGGATGGGTCCGGCGCTCACCGTGTTCACCCGGATCCCGAGCTTCCCGAGGTCGTGGGAAAGGTACTTCACGCTGCATTCCAGGGCCGCCTTGGCGACCCCCATAACGTTGTAGTGGGGAATGACCTTTTCGCCCCCGATGAACGAGAGCGCCACGATGGAACCGCCCGGATTCATCACGCCCGCCGCGTGGTGCGCGAGCGCGGTGAGGGAGTAGGACGAGATGTCCAGCGCGGTCGTGAAGCCGTCGCGAGAGGTGTCCTGGAACTCGCCGTCCAGGTCCTCGCGCTTGGCGTAGGCGATGGCGTGGACAAGGAAATCGATCTTGCCGACCTCCGTCTCGACGGCGGCGAATAGCGCCGTGATGGATTCGTCCTTGGTCACGTCGCACTCGAAGGTGGCGGCGGTCTTTCCCTCGCCGGCGACGAGCGCGTCCAGCGAACTCTTGAGGCGCTCGCCCTGGTAGGAGAAGCAGAGGTCGGCACCCTGGGCCCAGCAGGAGCGGGCGATGCCCCAGGCGATGGAGCGCTGGTTGGCGACTCCGGTGACGAGTCCCTTCTTGCCTTTGAGAATCATTTGTGCGGTCCTTGCGAGTTCGTTAGGGAAGGAAGATGGCCTGGTCGCGGCGAGGGCCCACGGAGACCATGGCGATGGGGGCTCCGGACAGCTCGGCGAGCCGTTCCAGATAGTGCTTGGCGGTGGCGGGGAGGTCCGCCCAGGACTGGGCCTTGGAAGTGTCCGAATTCCATCCGGGTAGCGTCTCGTAGACCGGTTGGACCTTCTCGAAGTCGCGGATCTGGACGGGAAGATCCTCGATGGCTCTGCCGTCGATGGTGTATCCGGTGCAGACCCGGATCTCGTTCAGCTTGTCCAGAACGTCCAGCTTGGTGATGGCGAGCCCCGTGATGCCGTTCACCCGAACCGCCTTGCGCACCACCACCGCGTCGAACCAGCCGCAGCGGCGGGGCCGTCCGGTGGTGGCGCCGAATTCCCCGCCCCACTCGCGCAGGTTCGCTCCGAGTTCCCCTTGCAGTTCCGTGGGGAACGGACCGTTGCCCACCCGGGTGGTGTAGGCCTTGACCACCCCGATCACGCTGTGGATGGCGGTGGGTCCCACTCCGGAACCGCAGCAGGCGGAGCCGGCGATGGTGTTGGAACTGGTCACGTAAGGATAGGATCCGTGGTCCACGTCCAGGATGGTGCCCTGGGCTCCCTCGAACAGAAGGGTCTTGCCGGCCTTGATGGACTTCTCCAACAGCAGCGAAGCGTTGGAGACCAGCGGCCCCAGCTTGCGCCCGAACTCCAGGTAGGTGGAGACGATGGGAGCGGCCAGGAGCGGCTCGGCGCCGTACACCTTGGTGAACAGGACGTTCTTCTCCTCCAAAATGCTTTCCACCTTGGACTGGAGGTTGGCCGGATCCAGGAGGTCGCAGAGGCGGATGCCGCAGCGCGCGACCTTGTCCACGTAGGCCGGGCCGATTCCCCGTCCGGTGGTCCCGATCGCGTTCTTGCCCGCGGCCTTTTCCTTCAATTGGTCCAGCTGGACGTGCCAGGGCATCACGATCTGCATGTTCTCGGCAAGGAACAGGCGACCGCGGACCTCGAAGCCCCGCCCCTCCAGTTCCTCGATCTCGGAAAGGAGCTGGGCCGGGTCCAGGACCACGCCGTTTCCGATCACGCAGATCTTGCCGGGGCGCATGATGGCCGAGGGAATCAGGTGGAACACGAACTCCTGATCGCCCACCACCACCGTATGCCCGGCGTTGGCTCCACCTTGGAACCGGATGACGACGTCGGCGTGCTCGGCGAGCACATCGATGACCTTGGCCTTGCCCTCGTCTCCCCACTGGGAACCGACGACGATCGTGTTCTTCATGTTCCTCGCTCCGCGAGCCGTCCGCTCGCGCCCATGGATGCCTTGCCCTGCGGGTTTGGCCAAAGGAGACAAACGTAGTTCAGGGCTTGGCCCTCGCCTGTTCCAGCAGTGCGTCCAACCGCTTGGGAAGGTCGGCCGCCAGGCCGGGATGGGCTTCGAGCGCCGCACGCCAGAAGCCCATGGGCCGCACCCCGTGGATCTGGGGTGGGCCCGCGTCCCGGACCAGGTCCACCGCCACCGGATCCAGCCCGAACGCCTCCGAGGCGGACAGGGCCAGTTCGGTCTCGGCATCGAGCGGCTGCTCGGCCACGTGCTCGGGTTCCAGGCCAGGAGTCCCGCCGCGCCAAGCTCCGATCACTTCCCCGCCCACCACCAGGAGAGTGGCCACCTCCCCCCGGACATCCCGGGTCAGGACGAAGGGTCCCGTGGGGTGCTCCTGCCAGAGGTCCTCCAGCCGCTCGCGGGCGCTCGTTCCTGGAGCGATCCACTCGATTTCGGGTGCGTGTCCGCCTTCGGGGATCCGGAACTGCGCACCCTTCCAGAGCCGCACGAAATCCATCGCGTCGTCCAGGTTCTCCCCGACGTAATGGTCGATCGCGGGAAGCCCACCACGCCGCAGGCGCAGGAGCACCCGGGTGGGTTCCCAGGCCAACTGGACACCCCTCGGATCGGGCACCACCGGAAGGCCCGCGAGCGCGATCTCTTCCAGCACCGAGCGACGCCACTCGAACAACTCGGAGTCCTGGCTCCCGCTCAGGGAGGCGATGACGATTCCCGTCAGACGGGTCCAATCGCCGTGGGTCCAGTCGTCGTGCGTCAGGATTCCGCCCTCGGCGAACCGGAACCCCTGCGGGCTCAACCAGACCGGTTTGCGACCCGCGTCCAGGTACGAGCGCAACAGGGGGCCCGCGGATCGATCCCATACGGGAGCGACCAGCGAGCCGGCCTTCAGGTTCTTCGCAGCGAGCTTTT
>CAYXXL010000224.1:0-5527 GCA_964469025.1 uncultured Fibrobacteria bacterium | reverse complement strand
CACGCCCCCATGTAGAACTGGCCGGACGCTCCCACCGTGAGCAATCCCAGGCGCGCGGGCAAGGCCGTGGCCAAGGCGCAGAGAAGGATGGGGATCGTCTTGACCAGCGTCTCCGTGATCCCGTAGGTGCTCCCCAAGGACCCCGAAAGGAGTTCGCCGAAAAGGAGGAACGGCGATCGGCCCAGGAGAGCGAAGAAGATCAGGCTGGCAAGGAAGAAGACCAGGGATGCCGAAAGGGCGGAGAGGCTCCCCTCGAACCACGGGAAGCGTGCGGCGAGCGTCTTTCGGCGCAGGGCGAGGGACGGGATCATGCCGCCGCCCCCATCATCCACCGGCCCAGGAGGTTCCGATCGGCGCCTTCGGCGGCCACCGTGCCCAGGATCTTCCCGTGGGAAAGGACGGAGATCCGGTGCGCGAACCGCAGGAGGTCGTCCAGTTCCTCGGAGATCCAAAGAACCGCCGCCCCGGCCTGGGCGTGGGCGAAAAGTCGCGCGTACACCGCCTGGGTGGCGGAGAGGTCCAGACCCATGGTGGGGTAGCAGGCCACCACGAGCTTGCGCGCGCCGGAGAGCTCGCGGGCGGCCACGAGCTTCTGGAGGTTTCCTCCGGAAAGGTCGCGGGCGCGCCGCGACGGGTCGCGCGGCCGCACGTCGTAGGCCTCCAGCAGGGGGAGCGATTCGGCGGCGGACGGTTTCCGTCCGGCCATCCAGAAGGGGAGGCGGGGGATTCCCTTGAGGGCGAGGTTCACGGACAGGTCCAGGTCGGGCGCAACGCCGTTCACCGACGGGCGTTCGGGGATGAAGCCGACAACGGTGGGGTCCGGCACCCCCCCGTTGCCGCGCTGGACGGCCACGCCTTCCAGCAGCACCTCGCCGGAGGCGACCTCGCGCATTCCCGCCACGCAGGCCCCCAGGACGTCCTGGCCGTTGCCGGACACGCCCGCGATCCCCAAAATCTCCCCCGGGGCCAGCATCAGGTCGATGCCCGACACCGAGGAGAACACGTCGCCCGCCGTCAAACCGCGGACCTCGAGCAACGGAACCTCGCGGGTCGGAGGGGGAACCCGGACGGCGGGAACCACCTTGGCTCCGCCCACCATGAGGGATGACAATTCCCGGGCACCGAGTCCGGCGGCCGTCCGGTTCTCCACCATCTTCCCGTGGCGCATCACGGCCACGCGGTCCGCGCAGGAAGACACGTCCTCGAACTTGTGGGTGATGAGGATCACCGACCGCCCTTCCCTGGCTAGCTGCCGCACCCTCTCGTGGAGGCCCTTGGTCTCGATGGGAGTGAGGACCGAGGTCGGTTCGTCCAGGATCACCAGCAGGGCCTCCAGGTTCAGCACCTTGGCCAGCTCCACCAGCTGCATCTGTCCCACGGGGATGTCCGCCACCAGTGCGGAAGGGTCCAGGTCCGGCGCCAGCCGCTCGAGGTGCGACAGCAGGCGTTCGTCGCGTCCACCGCCGCGCGCCGGGACCATCGGGAGGTCGGGATAGGCGAGCTGGAGGTTTTCGCGCACGGTGAGGGCGGGAATCAGGCTGAACTGCTGGAAGACCATCCCGATGCTGGCGGCCATGGCGTCGCGCGGCGAGGAGAAGCGGACGGGCTTGCCCTCGATCTCGATGGTTCCGGAATCCGGCGACTGGAACCCGTAGAGGATCTTCATGAGCGTGGACTTCCCGGCCCCGTTCTCGCCCAGCAGGGCCACCACCTCGCCTTCGCCGACGTCCAGGTCTACCTGGTCGTTGGCGGCGAGTTCGCCGAACCTCTTGGTGATCCCCTTCATGGATATCCGCACGGAACAGCCCTCCCCGGTCTCAGACGGACTGCGTCAGATGTTCCACTTGATCACGTACTGCGGGTGGTTGTAGATCCAGTTCTTGATGCCGAGGAAGTTGTAGAAGTACTCGTACTCGATGCCCGTCTCCAGCTTGCCCGGATCGCCCCAGAAGTTCCCGACATCCACGTAGAGGGTGGGCTGGGTCTGCCACCACATGGATTGGTTCCCGGTACCGCTCATGAAGTCGAACCACCCTCCGAAGGACATCTTCACCGGACCGAGCTTGAAGGGGAGGAGCCAATAGGGGCTCGCCTGGAAACCCACCGACGGCTGCCCCCACTCCTTGCGCGCGAAGAGGTTCAGCCCGAAGAAGGCGAATCCGGGGATCTTCCAGTCCGTTCCCAGCCCCACGAGGTAGGCGGGCTCGGCGTCGGAGCCCATGTCGATCTCCCCGGCCAGGAGGAAGTCGGAAATGGGTCCGACGGACAGGTCCTTGCCGGAGATCTTCCCCGCGCTGAGCCTCGGATGCCATTCGCTGTAGGTGTAGATGGAACGGTTCCTGTCGAACCCCGGTGCGTTGTCGATGTCGGAGAAGAAGAAGTTGTCGCCGTAGGACCAGCCGTTCGCGACCTCGAAGGTGAACAAGTCGATCGGATTGTTCGGTGGCGAAAGGTGGGGGATCGGCACGGGATGGTCGTGTGAAAGGTCCGGCCCGATCAGGTACTGGATGTCGGCCGCCGTGTACCCGTCCGCGAAGGCCGCGGTGGACCCCAATGCCGCCAGGGCAATCGCCGCGCGTCTCCGAGTTGCCATTTTCCGTCCTCCCGCGGTGGCCCCTCCCGGACATCGGGAGGAACGTCCCGTCCTCCTTCCAAGGATGGCCGCCCGGGACCACCTGCGCATCCCCCGAACGGGGGATTTTCACGCCACCCGCGCCGGAAGGACGCCCAATCCCTCGGCCCGGACGGCCGCCTGGGTGCGGTTCGCCACCCCGAGCTTGGCGAAGATGTTCTTGACGTGGCTCTTGACGGTGCTCTCGGCCACGAACAGGATCTGTCCGATCTCCCGGTTGGAGAGGCCTCCGCAAAGGGCGCGCAACACCTCCGTCTCGCGACCGCTCAGGGGGCCTTCGACCGTGGCGCATTCCGGTTCCGCGGGAGTCGTCGGCATCGAGGCTCGCAACCGCTGCAGAAGCCACGCTTCTCCCGAAGCGGGTTCGCTGATCCGGCGTTCCAGGAGGGAGTCCAGGTGCCTGCGCGACGGACCGGTGAGCAGGAAGGGGAGGACGAGACCTCTGGGAACGACCAGCCCCAGGCATCGGGAAAGGGACTCCTCGGCGGCTTCCGGACGGCTCGCGGCCTCGTGGGCCACCGCGTTCCAGAGCCAGGTTTCGGCGAGCAGTCCCAGCATGCCGGATTCCTGGAAGAACCGGATCCACCGGTGGGAAAGGGCGCAGGCCTGTTCCGACCTGCCCACCTGCACCAGCACGCCCAAGGAAGTGCGCAGGCAATCCCAGTGGGAAAGCGACGGGGCGGCGAGCCGGGGAAGGACGGATTCCAACCAGTCGCAGGGAGGCGCGTTGCCGGCCGCGCGGATCCTGGCCTCCAAGGCTCCCACGTCGTCCAGATCCACCGCCCAGTGCATCCGGGTCCGCTGCGCCGTCAGTCGGGCCAGACCCGCCGAGCGCAGGGCCTCGGCGGGATCCCCTTCGAGCAGCTCCAGCAACGCCCTCAGGTGGAATCCGTAATGGAGGATGCGGACGTTGTCGCAGCGGCGGCCCTGTTCCAGTCCCTTCTCCACCGAATCCCGGGCGGCCCGGAAATTTCCCCTGTCCAGGTGCCAGCGCGCCCGCGCCACGGACGCGTAGCCGGAAACCGGTCCGGATCGCTCGGGAGCCTTGCGGGCGTAGCATTCGGCCCGCACGAGGACCTGGTCGCAGGCGTCCATCCGTCCGTGCAGTCGATGGATCTCCGCGAGGGTGTAGGCGGCTCCGAAGAAGGCCAGGTGGTGGCCGTGGGCCTCGGCGTGGTCGGAAGCGTCGGACAGGATCCGTCCGGATTTTTCCGTGCGGCCCGAGCGGAACAGGCCGATCCCCTCCTGGACCAGAAGCGAGGCGCGCAGGAAGCCGTCCGGAGTGAGCACGCCGGCGCCGTGGACCGCCCGGATCGATTCCTCCACCCTGTCCTCCAGGCGCAGGAGCACGGAGCGCAGGAACGCGGCGTGGGAAAGCACGGAACGCGCGTTGGGAAGGTCCTGCCTGGAGATGGCGAGATGCCGGGCGCGGTCCAGGTGCATGGCGCCCTCCACCTCGCGACCCATGTGGAACAGGGCCCATGCCAGGAACAGGGAGAGGAAGGGGCGGTCGGCGGCCCATTCGCGTGGGATCCGCAGGGCGTAGCGCTGCAGGGTGGGAAAATCGGAATCCCGGAAGATGTTCTCGATCGCCCGTTCGGCCAAGGCCTCCAACGCGGACACGTCCATTCCCGCCAGGGCGTGTTCCGCCGCCGCCGCGACTTCGCCCCGCTCCCGGTGCCAGCGGGTGGCGCGCCGGTGCGCGCTGGCCGGGTCCATGCCCTTGTCCTCACGCAGATCCCGCAGGGCCGGAACGAAGAGGGGGCGCAGGCGCGGACCGCCTTCCGCATCCTCCAGAAGCGGCGTCCTGCCGCGCAGTGCGGACAGGATCCGTCCGCTGTCGTCCTTTTGCCGGACGCTGTCGCAGAGGCCGGTTTCCAGGACCGGAAGGACCGCGGTCTCCAGGAGGAATTCCGCCTCGTCGCCCGACAGCTCCGAGAGCAGCCCCGTGGCCAGGTCGCGCACGCCGCGAGGAGACCGCTCCCGCAGGATCCGGAGATCCTCCCAAGGGTGTCGCGACTGTTCCAGATGCGTTCTCACCAGGTGCAGCCCAGCGATCCAACCGCCGGTCAGGAACTGGACGGACTCCAGCTCCTCCTCTCCCGGAGGCTCCCCGGGGAGCCCGGCCAGGAAATCGGCGCACTGCTCGCTGGCCAAGGCCAGGTCCTGCGGACCCAGCTCCCGGAGTCTTCCCTCCATCGTCCATCGCGTGAGGGGCAGGTCGGGACGCTGTCGGCAGGCGATGATCGCCCTCCGATCCATGTCCGCTCCGTCCAACAGGCGCTCCCATGGCAAGCGGGTCCAGTCCGATGCGTTCATGGATGACGCCTCGAGCACCATCAAACCCCCGGGAATTCCCCATTGTCCGGGAATGTCGCTTGCCAATTCCTTCCCGGTGTCCGCATGTCGGACAATGGGGTCCACCGAAACCGCGCCTTCTGGGCCTATCTCCCAGACGACATGGTGGAGCCCGGTTTGGCGCACCGCATCCGCCACCAGGGCGCTCTTCCCGGAGCTTGCCGGACCCACGATCACGGTGATGGGAAGCGACGACGGACCCACGATCCGATCCAGGAGATCGGTGCGGTCGACCCAAGGGGTGCGTCGGTGCCGGATTGACAGTGTCATCAGTTTGAGACAGAGCCGCAATCCTTGTGCCGAGTCCGTTCCGGAGGATGCTCGCGATCGAGTACCTATTTGCCCGATGACCGACGCGAACGCCGACCTCATGGAACAAGCCTTTCGACTCGCCCGATCCGTCCGGGGCACCACCCTCCCGAACCCGGCGGTGGGTTGCCTGGTGCTGGACCGGTCGGGCAGGGTGGTCGCGAGGGGGGCCACGTCCGCCGACGGCGGGCCGCATGCCGAGCGCAAGGCTTTGGAATCCGCGGGGGC
>CAYXXL010000223.1:0-5559 GCA_964469025.1 uncultured Fibrobacteria bacterium | reverse complement strand
CATCGACGGCTATGTGCAGCCGCACGTGATCTGGGCCAACGATTCGATCGCCGCACACGACCACGGCGCCCACGACGGGACCCAGCAGCGTGCCTCTCCCTCCCAGCGCCGTCCAGACCACGATCTCGATGGAGGACTGCACCGTCATCCTCCCCGGCGTGACGATTCCCGTCTGGGGCACGTAGAGCATCCCTCCCAACGCCGCGACCATGGCGCCCAGGACGAACACGAAGGCCTTGTACCTCCACACCGGGTAGCCGGTGAAGCGCAGCCGGAATTCCGAATCGCGGATGGCGATCAGCACCCGCCCGAACTTGGTGGAAAGCCCCCACTTCATGCCCGCGAGCACCGCCACCAGGACCACCGCCGTCGTCCCCGCCAGGATCTTCTGCGTGAGCGGATCGGCGAGCTTCATCCCCAACAGGGTCTTGAAGTCCGTCAGGCCGTTGGTGCCTCCCAGCATGGTCTCGTTTCGCAGGAACAGGAGCCACATGGCCAGCGCGAAGGCCTGGGTGATGATGGAGAAATACACGCCGCGGATGCGGCTGCGGAAGGCGGCGATCCCGAAGATCGCGGCGGCCGCTGCGGGAACGGCAAGCCCCAGGAACACGGTGACGGGAAAGCTGCGGAAGGGCTTCCAGAACAGGGGCAGCACCTTCACGCCGTTCCACACCATGAAATCGGGGATGGCCGCGCCGTAGGAGCCTTGGGTGCCCGTGAGCAGAAGCATGTGCATCCCGATCGCGTAGCCGCCCAGGCAGAAGAAGAACGCCTGGCACAGCGGCAGGATGCCCGTGTAGCCCCACATCAGGTTCACGCCCACGGCGGCCAGCGAAAATGCGAAGTATCGACCCCAGAGCTGGACGGTGTTGGGGCTGATCAGACCGGTGGTGCCGAGCAAAGGCACCGCGAGCCCGACCGCGAGCAGGATCCAGAGCTCCCTGGATCCCCGGAGCTGTTTGGGGGTCATGTGTCCTCCCCCCTGCCCCGAGGAGCGAAGATCCCGGTGGGCCGCACCTGCAGGAAAAGGATGATCAGACCCAGGAGGATGACCTTGCCGTAGACGGCTTCGAAGACCGGCTCCAGGCCCTTGGTCACCAGGCCGATGCCCATGCCCGCGATCACGGTGCCCGCGAGCTTGCCCACCCCTCCCGTGACCACCACCAGGAAACTGTCCACGATGTAGCTGTCCCCCATGTTGGGCACCACGTTGCCCACCAGGGTCATGGCCCAGCCGGCGAGGCCCGCCAGCCCCCCTCCCAGGAAGAACGCCATGCGGTCCACGCGCGCTGTGCGCACGCCCAGGCACGCGCTCATGTCTCGGTTCTGCACCACGGCGCGCAGGCGAAGGCCGAACCGGGTCCGGTAGAGCAGGTACGCGAGCACCCCCAACGCGACCGTGGTGAGCACGATGATGAAGAGTCGATTCCACGGCAGGGTCACCGAGGCGGCCAGATCGTACCCACCTGTGAAGATCGCGGGTTGGCGCACGGAGGTGAGATCCCCGAACAGGGATCTCGCCGTCTGCACCAGGATGAGGCTCACGCCCCAGGTGGCGAGCAGGCTTTCCAACGGACGCTTGTGGAGGTGCCGCAGCACGGCCCAGTCCAAAAGGACGCCCACGCATCCCGCCGTGAGGATGGAGAAGGGCAGGGCCACCCAGAAGAACGCATCGCCTCCCGGGTGCCAGCGGTCGAAGAGGGATTGGACCACGTAGGTGGTGTAGGCGCCCACCATGAGAAATTCTCCGTGGGCCATGTTGATGACTCCGGCGAGTCCGTAGATGATCGCGAGCCCCATGGCCACCAGGACCAGGATGGATCCGAGGGACAGGCCCGAAAACACCACCTGGATCTTCTCCAGGAACTTGATCCGCTGTTCCAATCGGTCGGCCTGGTGGCGGTAGACCTTGGCGACCTCGGGGGAGACCGCAGCGGCCCTGGAGCGCAGCAGCGTCACCGCGGAAGCGTCGCCCAGGTCGGACAGGCGGACCGCGGCGCTCATTTTGCCCGTGTCGGTGGCCGCATCCAGCTCGCCTACCGCAACGGCGTATTTCAGGATCTTCCGCACCGACTTGTTGGCCTCCTTCGAGAGGGCCTCGCGAAGGGCGGGCAGCACCGAGGATGCCCCGTCCGGAAGGAAGGATTCCACCGCCGTGCGACGCGCCGCGGGATCGGGGTCGGACAACGCCTGTCCGGCGGAAGCGGTCTCCAGGAGGGCCCGGTCCTCGCGTCCCACCGGGAGGTCCGAGAGGCTGTCGGGAGAGATGGTCCAGGGCACGCCCCCCTGCTCCAGCGGCGATCCGGTGACCGGGTCCTCCAGCGGCACGACAGGACTGGACCCCGACCAGTCCTCTTCGCCGGTCACGACCAGCTTCCCGGAGGAGGTTTTGTGCACGTCGCCGTCGTGCAACGAGAGCAGGAACTTCGCGTAGGCGGGTTTCCCCATCAACGAGCGGATGGCCCCCAGGCGGACCGAGTCCACCGAGGAGCCGAGTGCCTCCTCCGGCAGCGTGTCCGTCGCGGCCCACGTCCTCCCTCCCCAGAGGAGGGCAAGGAGACAGGCCGTCGGCAACGCACGCCTGCGAAATTTCCCGGGGCATGGCTCCGCCCAGGTGTGCATGGGGTACTCCGCTCAGGAAAGGGAGGAGGGATGTGTCCGGGCGGCGAACGCCGCCCGGACGGAGACATCAAGGAGCCGTGTAGGTTCCGCCGTGTCCGGGAACGTCGCAGACCTTGCCGGGGCTGGTCAGCGGATCCCAGGGCTCGGGCTTCACGAGACCCTCGCTGTGGTACACGATCTTGAACTGGCCGTTCTTCTGGATCTCGCCGATGAGGACCGGCTTGGCCAAGTGGTGGTTCAAGAGGTCCATGGTCACCTTCCCGCCGGGCCCGTCGAAGCTCATGCCCGCAAGCGCGGCGAGGACCTTGTCGACATCGAAGCTGCCGGCCTTCTCCACCGCGGCCTTCCACAGGTAGATGCCGGTGTAGGTCCAGACCATGGGATCGTCCACGGGGCGCGACGCCCCACCCGGAAGATTGTGCGAAGCGGCGTAGGCCTTGAAGTCCTTGATGAACTTGGCGTTGGCGGCGGACTTCTCCGACATGAAGTAGTTCCAGGCGGCCAGATGGCCCACCAGGTGCTGGGTGTCCATGGAGCGCAGTTCATCCTCGGCCACGGAGAACGCCATGATGGGCACTTGCGCCGAGGTCAATCCCTGGTTGGAGAACTCCTTGTAGAAGGGGACGTTGGAATCGCCGTTGATGGTGGAGAGGACCGCGGTCTTGCCGCCGGCGGCGAAGTCCTTGATCTTCTGGACGATCGTCTGGTAGTCCTGGTGGTGGAAGGGCGTGTACTCCTCGATGATGTTCTCTGGAGGAACGCCTTCGTGCAGCAGGTAGGCCTTGAGGATCTTGTTGGCCGTGCGCGGAAAGACGTAATCGGTTCCGAGCAGGTAGAACCTCTTGTAGCTGCCGCCCTCGGGGCTCATCAGGTACTTCGCTGCCGGGATGAGCTGCTGGTTGGGGGTGGCCCCGGTGTAGATGATGTTGGGAGAGCATTCCTCGCCTTCGTACTGGACCGGATAGAACAGCAGTCCCTTGTTCTGCTCGAACACGGGGAGGACGGACTTGCGCGAGACGGAGGTCCAGCAGCCGAAGGTCACGGCGACCTTGTCCACGGCGGTCAGCTGCTTTGCCTTCTCGGCGAACAGGTCCCAGTTGGAGGCGGGATCCACGACGTCGGGCTCGATCTTGTAGCCCATCACGCCGCCCTTGGCGTTGATCTCGTCGAAGGCCATCATGGCCACGTCCTTGAGCGAGACCTCGGAGATGGCCATGGTTCCCGAAAGGGAATGCAGCACGCCGACCTTCACGGTCTTTTCCGCCGTGGCTGGGAGCGCGGCGAGCGCCAGAATCGTCGCCGCGATGGAAAGCGTCCGTCTCTTGATTGCCTGCATGAGTTCTCCTCCTCGTTGGGATGCGATCGCGCAAATCGGTTCCAGCGCGGAACCTTTCGACGCACCGGATTCCGGACCAGGACGCGAAGCCGGAAACCGACTCCTGTCATCCAACGAGACCGAGTTGCGAATGCTGTGCCAGATCCGGTAGACCGTTCATGCGGGCGGAAGTTGTCGCTGCCATTCCCGGCGAAGGGGAAACCATGCGACAATTCCCGGACAGTGGCAGGAATCCCCTGGAATTGTCACGGTTAGGCAGGATATCCGGATCCGATAGTTTTCAAAACGGGTCGGAACCGCGCATTCCCCCCCAAGGGAAAATCCCGATCGTGCTTTCTGCAACGTTGGAGATTGCGGCCTGCAATGCGGGGACGGGGACCGCCACGACGGTCAAGGCGCCGGGCAGTCCGCCAATCGACCACTCGCCCAGTTCTCCTGGAACCACAGGAGTTCCCCGAAGCTGGGGCTGCGCCCGATCCGCACATAGTTCCCGGAAGTGCATACCCCGGTCCAGAGGCACTGCTCCAAAGGCAGCCCGGCCAGGTAGCCCCCGGTGAATCCGCCGTTGAAATGGTCTCCAGCCCCCGTGGTCAACACCGGCTTGGCGCAGAAGGGACCCGGCACGCCGGCCTCGACCCCGCCCACGAAGGCCGACGCGTAGGCCACCATGTGGATCACCACGCCGTGGATGCCCATCTTCTCGGCGATGCGACGGGAAGCGACCTTGCCGCCTTCCACGGAGTCCTCGGGAACCTCGGAAATCCCCAACACCGCGGAAACCTGTTCGGCCTCGCGCAGGTTCACGCCCAACACCACCTTGGCCTTCTTCTGGAGCTTGCCCATGAGCTGCAGCACTTCCAGCAGATCCTGTTTGAGACGCTTCTCGGGATCCGCGAGGTCGAAGAAGATCGTGAGATCGGACGAGACCGGAAGCACCTTCTCCATCTCCACGAGGAGCGGGGTCATTTCCGTCAACTGGGTCCAATTGGTGACAGCCAGAAGTTGTCCACCGAAAAGGACCTCGTCGCGGCGCTTTCCCAGGGCCGAGGCCAGGTTGGGCCAGTTCATGTCGCGCATGGTGCCGGGTTTGCCCAGCATCAGCTTGCCGTCCGTGAACTCCAGGGCCTGCGTGTATCCAGGATCTCCGGCGGAGATCATCTCGATGTTGGGCAGGTCCAGGGCCAGCTTCTGGAACACGGCGTGCAGCGGCTTGCCCATCAGGCCCACGCACACGATCTTCGGGCCCAGCGACCCCAGGGCCGACGCCATCAGGGGACCGTTGCCCCCCAGCTTCTGCTGCAGCGGGACCAGCTCGATGTTGGCGCTCTTCCCGGCGGCCGACAGAATCCGTCTGCCCAGGGCTTCGATGGTTGGAATCGACGAATAGGTGTCCTTGTCGGAGCGGACATCCACGGCGTGGATGATCTCGTCGAGGAATCCGTCGAATCCGATGGTGGCCTTCGCTGTGGCCAGGCGGCCCTTCGCGTCGGCGAGTCCCTGGCGGGCGGCGAGCAGGCGATCCTTCACGTCTTGTTTCCTTCGGGGATGCTGGCGATGTCTGGATGGAGGGGAATCAGGCGGTGCATGTCGGCGACCAGCAG
>CAYXXL010000222.1:607-5565 GCA_964469025.1 uncultured Fibrobacteria bacterium | reverse complement strand
GGCCGACAGCGAATCGATCGCCCAAGCGGTCAAGGTGGGGACCGCCGAGACCATCAAGGCAATCGCCACCAAGTCGGGACTTGCCAGCAGCGCCGTGGACACCGCCCGTTACGCCTTCGACACGGTTCAGGCACCCGCCTTCAGTCCCGCAGGCGGATCCTACGACTCCACCCAGTCGGTCTCCCTGAGCACCGCCTCGGGCAAGGCGACCATCTATTACACCACGGACGGGTCGCTCCCGAGCGCGAGCTCGACCGTTTACACCGGCCCCATCCTGGTCGGGGCCACCCAGACGGTGCAGGCCGTGGCCATCGCTTCCGGGCTGGGGACCAGCCAAGTCTCCACCGCCTCCTACACCATCAAGTATCCGTCCACCGCGTCCCCCCCCCTCTTCTCGCCGGCGGCGGGATCCTACACCGCGGCCCAGACCGTGAGCCTGACCAGCTTGACGGCGAACGCCACCATCTACTACACCACGGACAGCACGGCGCCCACCACGTCCTCGACACCCTACTCCGGCCCGATCACCGTCTCTTCCGGCGCAACGATCCGGGCGATCGCGGTCGCGACGGGATTGGGCAACAGCACGATTTCCACCGCGAGCTATCTGATCGGATCCGCCTCCGCCCCGACCTTCTCGCCGGCGGCGGGGTCGTTCCCGACCGCCCAGACCGTGATCCTCTCCAGCGCCACAGCCGGGGCCACCATCTACTACACCACCGACGGCACCCTGCCCACGAACGCCTCCACGAAATACGCGGCGGCAGTCACCGTGTCTTCCAGCCAGACCCTTCAGGCGATCGCCGTGGCCGCCGGAGTCGCCCCCAGCCCCGTGGCCGTGGCGACCTACGTGATCGGAGCCGCCAGCGCGCCCACCTTCGCTCCCGCTGCAGGTGCCTACGCGGACACCCAGACCGTGGTGATCTCGACAGCCACCGCGGGCGCCACCATCTACTACACCACGGATGGCAGCGTGCCCACCGCGACATCCATCAAGTACACCGGCCCGATTTCGGTGTCCTCCAGCCAGACGATCCGGGCGATCGCGATGGCCAACGGAATCTCCAACAGTTCCGTGACCGGCGCGGCCTACGTGATCGGGACCGTCGGCGCGCCCAGCTTCTCTCCCGGAGCGGGAACCTACGCCAGTGCGCAGGCCGTGATCCTCTCCAGCACCACGCCCGGAGCGACCATCTACTACACCACCGATGGCAGCACCCCAACGACCTCCTCCACCAAGTACACCGGTGCGATCGCGGTGGCATCGAGCGAGATCCTCCAGGCCATCGCCACGGCGGCAGGCGGGTCCTCCAGCTTCGTATCCAGCGCAAGCTACGTGATCGGGACCACCAGCGCCCCCACCTTCTCCCCTTCGGCCGGGACCTACACCACAGCGCAGTCCGTCACCATTTCCAGCTCCTCGGCCGGGGCCACCATCTACTACACCACGGACGGCACCGCGCCCAACACCAGTTCGGCCAAGTATTCCGGACCGATCACGGTGTCCGCAGGCGAGACCATCCAGGCCATCGCCACCGCCGGGGGACTGGGCAACAGTTCCGTGGACAGCGCGGTGTATGTGATCGGGAGTGCCAGCGCCCCGGCCTTCTCGGTCGCCGCGGGAACCTACAGCACTCCTCGATCCGTTGCCCTCTCGAGCTCCACGCCCGGGGCCACCATCTACTACACCACAAATGGGAACACGCCCACAACGGGATCCACCCTGTACACCGGGCTCATCAACGTGACCTCGGGCGAGACCATCCAGGCCATCGCGGTTGCCCCGGGAATGTCCAACAGTTCCGTCGCCAGCGCCGCCTACGTGATCGGAAGCGCCGACGCACCGACGTTCTCTCCCACTGCGGGATCCTACCCGGGGACCCAGTCGGTGACGTTGTCCAGCTCCAGCCCCGGCGCGGTCATCTACTACACCGTGGACGGAAGCCTGCCCACGACCTCGTCCAAGCAGTACACGAGCCCGATCAGCGTGACTGCCGGAGAGACCATCAAGGCCATCGCGGTGACGGGCGGGACCTCGAACAGCACGGTCTCCAGCGCCACCTACCTGATTGGGACCACGGCGACTCCCGTGTTCACTCCACCCGCAGGATCCTACGGGGCCACGCAGTTCGTCGCGATCACCAGCACCACGCCGGGTTCCGCGATCTACTACACGACCGACGGCAGCCTTCCGACGACGAATTCGACAAAATACGGCGGTTTGATCTCCGTCGCCTCCGGCGAGACCATCCAGGCGGTCGCGATGGACAGCGGAATGGCCAACAGCGCCATCTCCAGCGCCGCCTACGTGATCGGGACCGCTGGCCTTCCCGTTTTCTCTCCCGCCGGCGGAACTTTCACGGGAACGCAGACGGTGACCATCACCAGCTCCACGCCGACCGCGGCAATCTACTACACCACCGATGGCACCCCACCGACGACGAGCTCGTTCAAGTATTCGGGCCCGATCAGCGTGGCCGCCAACGACACTCTGCGGGCCTTCGCGGTTCTGGCAGGCATGTCGAACAGCGCCGTCTCGAAGGCGGGGTATTCGATCACCGCCGTGGCTCCGACCTTCAGCGTGGCTGCGGGAACATATGCCTCCACGCAGTCCGTGGCGCTTTCCACCCCGACTCCCGGAGCGACCATCTACTACACCACCGATGGCAGCGCTCCGACGGCCACCACCGGGACCAAATACATCGGGGTCATTACGGTATCCTCTGGCGAAACGATCAACGCGATCGCCGTCGCCAGCGGAACCTTCTCCAGCCTGATTTCCAGTGCGGCGTACTCGATCGGGGCGGTCAGCCCACCGACATTCAACCCCGTCGGGGGGACGACCACCGTCGGGACCCAGTACGTGAACCTGGGAAGCGCCACAACTGGGGCCACCATTTACTACACCACCAACGGCAGCACACCAAACCTCACTTCGCAGACATATACAGGATCCATCCCGGTCACCACGACCCAGACCATCAAAGCCTTCGCAGTGGCAACGGGAATGGCGAACAGCGCGGTGGACAGCGCGACCTATACCATCGATGCCGCAGCGCCGACCTTCGCTCCGGCAGGGAATAGCTACACGACGGCGCAGACGGTTACCCTAACGACCACAACCAGTGGCGCTATCATCTACTACACGACGAATGGAACCACCCCAAACACGGGATCCACGTTGTACAACGGATCGATCAATGTGGCGGCGAGCGAGACCATCAAGGCTATCGCCAGCGCCGCCGGGATGTCCAATAGTGCCGTGTCGAGCGCAACCTACTTGATCGGAGTCGCCAGCACGCCAATCTTCAACCCGGGAGCTGGGTCCTACACGGGAACCCAGAGCGTGGCGATTTCCACAGGCACCTCGGGCGCGACCATCTACTACACCACGGACGGCACCACGCCGACCGTCGCTTCATTGCAATACACCACGACCCCGATCAGCGTGACCGCCAACGACACCATCAAGGCCATCGCCGTGGCCACAGGTCTGGCGAACAGCCCCATCGCCAGCGCCGGGTACGCGATCACATCAGTGTCGCCGACCTTCACGCCCAACGGGGGAACCTTCTCCGGCACCACGAGCGTAAGCCTGGCGACCACGACCCCGAATGCCGCGATCTACTACACCACGGATGGCACCACCCCGACGACCACCACAGGGACCAAGTACAACGGGGCGCTCAACTTGTCTTCCGGAGCCCTGGTCAAGGCGATCGCCGTGGCCCCTAACACCGCCCCCAGCCTGGTCTCGAGCGCCAATTTCGTAATCGGAACGGCAAGTGCCCCGGCATTCAATCCCATCGGCGGATCCTACACGGGAACGCAGAACGTGACGATCTCCAGCGCCACAACCAGCGCGAGCATCTACTACACCACCGATGGCATCACCACGCCAACCACGGGTTCCATCAGGTACAATGGGTCGATCCCCGTGACAGCGAATGAAACAATCAAGGCTATCGCCATCGCCACGGGAATGAGTAGCAGCACGGTGAGCACGGGCGCATACTTGATTACGGCCGTGGCCCCGACGTTCAGCCTGACTTCAGGGACCTACCAGGCTCCGCAGAATCTGACTCTGTCCTCCTCCACACCCGGTGCCATCATCTACTACACCACGGACGGGAGCATTCCGACAACGACATCGACCAAGTACAACGGAACCATCACCGGCTTGAATGCGGGTGGCACCTTCAAAGCAATCGCCGTGGCTCCCAACACAACCACAAGCTTGGTGTCCACCGCCTCCTACACCATTGGGAATGCAGGGGCTCCCACTTTCGGCCTTGCAGGCGGGACCTACACAGGCACCCGGAATGTGACTTTGTCCAGCACACCCGCCGGTGACACAATCCATTACACCACGGATGGAACCACCCCGACCTCGGCTTCTCCCAGGTACACCGGAGCCATCACCGTGGACAGCTCCCAGACCATCAATGCCATCGCCATGGCCGCGGGAATGGGCAACAGCTCGGTTTCGAGCGTCACCTACACCATCGTCGCAGTGGCGCCGACATTCAGCTTGACCCCCGGAATCTATCCGACCGCTCCGCAAAGTCTGACACTCACCACCACCACGCCTAGAGCGACCATCTACTACACCACCAACGGCAATACGCCAACCACATCTTCGACCCAGTACACCGGGACACTCTCCTTGAGCTCCGGTGGAACCTTCAAGGCCATTGCCGTGGCCCCAAACACGAATACAAGCAGTGTCTCCTCCGCCACCTACACCATCGGAGCAGCGAGTGCTCCAACCTTCAGCCTCCCAACTGGAACAGACACCGGAACACAGATCGTGTCCCTGTCGAGTCTGCCTGCGGGAGACACCATCCACTACACCACGGATGGATCCACACCCACATCGGCTTCCCCCCTCTACTCGGGGCCGATCACCGTGGACAGCTCCCAGACCATCAATGCCATCGCCATGGCCGCGGGAATGG
>CAYXXL010000222.1:0-507 GCA_964469025.1 uncultured Fibrobacteria bacterium | reverse complement strand
GCAACAGCTCGGTTTCGAGCGCAGCCTACACCATCATCGCAGTGGCTCCGACGTTCAGCCTGACCCCGGGGATCTATCCGACCGCTCCGCAAAGCCTGACACTCTCGACCTCCACACCCAGGGCAACCATCTATTACACAACCAACGGCAGCACGCCCATCACAGCGTCGACCCAATACATCGGAACCATCTCGCTGAACTCGGGCGGAACGTTTAAAGCAATCGCCGTGGCTCCCAACACAACCACAAGCTTGGTGTCCACCGCCTCCTACACCATTGGGAATGCAGGGGCTCCCACTTTCGGCCTTGCAGGCGGGACCTACACAGGCACCCGGAATGTGACTTTGTCCAGCACACCCGCCGGTGACACAATCCATTACACCACGGATGGAACCACCCCGACCTCGGCTTCTCCCAGGTACACCGGAGCCATCACCGTGGACAGCTCCCAGACCATCAATGCCATCGCCATGGCCGCGGGAATGGGCAACAGCTCGGTTTCGAGCG
>CAYXXL010000221.1:0-5571 GCA_964469025.1 uncultured Fibrobacteria bacterium | reverse complement strand
GTCTAGATCGGACAGAGCCTGTCCAGGAGGCGTCGCGGCCCGGCGCATCCGGCCCAGCCGACGCTCGGAGTTGATGATGGATCCGTCCTTCTCGCCCCATCCCCCGCTGGGGAGGTAGAGGTCCGCCATCCCTGCGGTCTCGGTGTCCGGATACATGTCCTGCACCACCAGGAAGGTCTTCTCCGCGGCCTGCGCGAAGTCCCGCTGCCCGATCCAGGAATGGGCCGGATTGGTGGCCACCACCCAGAGGAAGCCCATCTCCCCGTTTCCCGCCTTGGACAGGATCTGGTCGTAGGCGGGACCGGAGGAGGAGGGGATCCCGGATGCTGGAATACCGAAGTATTCGGCGATTTCACCGCGGTGGGAGGCGTTCGTCCAATCGCGCCCGCCGGGAAGCGACGAGGTGCAGGAGAACAGGCGCGAGCCCATGGCGTTCATCTGCCCGGTGATGGAATTGGGACCGGTGCCGGGCTTCCCGATGTTGCCCGTCATCAGGCAGAGGTTCACGATGGCCTGGGCGGTGCGCACCGCCTGGTGGCTCTGGTTCACGCCCATGGTCCACCAGATGGACACGCGCTTCCCCGGTTCGAAGAGATCGGCCAGGAAGGCGAATTCCTCGGCGGAGATGCCGGCCTCCTCCAACGCCCGTTCCCGTGGGAACTCCTGCAGGAAGTTCGCGAAGGATGCGAACCCCTCCGTGTGGGCCTCCACGAAGGCCGTGTCCACCCTGCCGCGCTGGATGAGTTCCCGGGCCAAGGCGTAGAGGAGGACCAGATCGGACTTGGGAGCCAAGGCCACGTGCCGGGTGGCTGCCTGCGCGGTCTCGGTGCGCCGGGGATCCAGCACGACGATCGTCGGGTTCCGGCGGTTCTTGAGCACGCGTTCCCACAGGATGGGATGCGCGATGGCGGGATTGGCCCCCACGAAGACCAGGCTGTCCGACTCCTCGAAGTCCGCGTAGGTGAAGGGAGGAGCGTCGAACCCGAAGCTATCCTTGTAGGCGGTGTGGGCGGTGGCCATGCACTGGCGGGTGTTGGAGTCGGCGGCTGTGGCCCCGATCCCGAACTTCCAGAGGGCGCCCAGGAAGAGCATCTCCTCGGTCGGGATCTGTCCGGTGGAGAGGAAAGCCGCGCCGTCGGAGCCGTGCCGGGAAAGGGCCTCGCGGAGCTTCTCCACGAACACCTCCAGCGCCCGTTCCCAGGAGACGGGCTTCATCCGACCGGTGGAGGGGTCGCGCAAAAGAGGCACGGTGCCGCGGTCCGGGGAAGCCAGCGGGGCCATGGCCTCCCATCCCTTGGGACAGGCGGCGCCCAAGTTCACCGGGTAGTCCGGGTCCGGAGAGAGGTTGACCGCTCCCCCTTCCTGGAGGTGCACCAGCAGACCGCATCCGGTGGAGCAGTAGCCGCACACCGTGCGCAAGAGGCCCTGCGGGGCGAGCCGGTCGGGAACCATGCCCAAGCCCGGTAGGAAGCGGGACTGCGACAATTCCCGGGTCGCCGGTCCGTCGAAAATACGGACCAGGTTCGGCAGGTCAGCCAAGGAATCCCCCCGGCATCCGCGCGGGGAGTGCGGTCCGGAAAAACAGGATCCGCTCCGCGAAGGTGGCGGCGAACAGGACGATGGCTCCTGCCAGCGGATGCGGGTGGACCAGGGCCATGCCGGCGAATCCGAGTGCGATCCGCAGCGCCAAGGGTCCGCGCAGGTGGACGAGGAGCATCCTTCCCGCAGCGCCCGGCGCACCAGAAACGGACCAGACCTCCGCCAGGAATTGACCGGACAATCCCAGGACGACTGCGCGAAGACCGGCTCCGGGCGTGTGGAACGCCGTTCCCGTCGCGGAACCCAACAGGATCACCGTGGAGGCGAATCGCAGCGCGACCGAGGGGTGGTGCCAAGTGGGGCGGCGGGTGACCATGTAGAGCATCGCGGAGGCACCCACGGAGAGGAGTCCCACCACCGCTGCGGCTCCCCCGTTCCACTCGGCGAGAGAGGCTGAGACGGCGATGGGAGAAAGGCCGCCGAAGGCCCGAAGTCCGAGCAGTCCGGCGAAGAGCCCGAACCCCGCGACCTCGCGGGAGAACCAGGAGCGGCGCAGATTCAAGATGGCCTTCCAGGCCCGTTCGGGATGGCCCAGATGCGCCGAACCCACCCCGATTCCCGCGAGGGCCAGCACGAAGGAAACCCTCCAGGGCAGTGCTCGGTTTTGGAAGAGGGCGAAGACCGCGAGCCCCGCGCCCGCCTGGGTCGCCACCAGCAGGAAGGCCAGGGGAATGTGGGGCTCCTGGGGTTCCGGCGTGTCTTCGTGGGCGGGTCGGAGCCGGGACGAGAAGGGGTCCTTCGCCAGATACCGTGTCGAAGGTCGTGTGAACGCGGGTTCGACCACGCCCGGGAGATCCATGGTTCCGGACCGTTCGGCTCCCTGCACGGGAACCAGACGCACCGCGATGGCCCCGTTGGGACAGGCCTGGACGCAGGCCGGGGCTTCCCCCTCGCGCAGCCGCGAATGGCACAGGTCGCACTTTCGCACGATGCCGCGTTCGGCGTTCCACTGCGGAGCGCCGTAGGGGCACGTCCATTCGCAGTAACGACACCCCATGCACTGGTCGTCCAGGTGCTTCACGATGCCGTTGTCCAGCTTCTCGTAGGCGAGCGTGGGGCATCCGTTCGAACAGGCGGGATCCTCGCAGTGGTGGCAGGAACTGGTCACGGTGAACTGTGCCGCCAGGCCCGGTTCGCGCAGGAGACCCACCTGCCGCCAGGATTCCCCTTCGTCCAGGCCGTTCAGGCTGTGGCAGGCGGTGACGCAAGCCTTGCAACCCGAGCATCTGTCCAGATCGACATCGAAGGCGTAGCGCTCCCCCGCGACGGGCGTGGAAAGCGGTACAAGGCCCTCGTAGTGCCTGGACTGGGCGTGTCCTTCGCCGTGCCACGACGAAAAGGACTCCACGGCAGTCCATGCGTCGCGCTCCCGGAACACCTCCCCCAGGAGGTCCGCGAGGACCGGCTTCACGCCGCCACCGAAGCTCCCAGGCAGGCCTGGCAGCGGACCCAGACGGAGGTGCCGTCAGGATGGAATTCCTTCTTCCAGATGGGCAGTTCGTGCTTGATCCGGTCGATGATCCACTCCGAGGCCCGGAAAGCCTCCCCGCGGTGGTCGGTGGAAACGCCCACCCAGACGGCGATCTCCCCGATGGCGAGCGACCCTGTCCGGTGCACCGCCCGGGCCTTGCGCAAGGAGAATTTCTCGACGGCCTCCCGGACGATTTCCGTCCCCGCGCTCAGGCAAAGTGCCGGATAGGCTTCGTACTCGAGGTGGTCCACCCACCGCCCCTCGTGGTGGTCGCGGACCCATCCCTCGAAGGAGACGAATCCCCCGGCCGATCGGTCGGCCACGGTGCGGGAGAGTTCGCAGGGGTCCAGCGGAGTCGAACGCAGCGAGAACAGGTCCATCACCCGCCCCCCGCCGGCGCGATGTACACCACCCGGTCGCGGTCGGAAAGCGCGATGTCCCATTCGGCGAAGGTGTCGTTGACGGCCACGCGAAGATTCCGGATGGGGAGATCGAATCCGTGCAGCGCGTCCAGCCGCGCATAGAGGTCGCGCGCCGTTCCGCCTTCGAATTCGACCGCTTCCTGGTCCTTCCCGACCCTCTCGCGAAGGACGGAGAACCAGGTCAATTCGATGGTCATGCCCCCACCTCCAAAAGATGCTCGCGTTCGGCCGGGGTGTTCGCATTTGCGAGTTCGTTCCCGGGGGCGGGAAGGAGTCGGGTCCGGGCCGAGGCGAGGATCCGTCTCGGGCAGGTTCTGTCTTCCGCCAGGGACGAGAGGCACACCGGCAGGGCGGATGGTTCCCAGATGGCGCAAAGGGGCTCGGGGTGGATTCCGGAAAGATCCAGGTAGGCTGTCGCGAGGGACGACGGATCGCGATCGCGAAGCAGGACCTCCAAGGTTCCCTGGGACAGCAGAGGAAGATCGCAGGCGACCACGAGCCAAGCCGCGCGGCGGTCGGTGGTGAGGGCTGTGAGGATTCCACCCAACGGTCCGATCCCCGTGAATCGATCGCGAAGCAACGCATCCATCCCGATCCCTTCGGGCGGGTCCTGGTCGGGCGCGCGTGCGACCAGGACTTCCGAACAGAAACCGGACAGGAGCGCGAAGGCCCGGGCCGCCTGGGGGAGATCTCCGTAGGATAGGTTCGCCTTGTCCTGGCCCATGCGGCGGCTGGTGCCTCCGGCCAGGACCAATCCCTTCAACGCGGGCGGCGCGAGCGAGGAGGGTTCGGACTTGCCACCCGTCTTCCAAAGAAGCCTGGTGGCGCGGATCTCGATCTGGTGCGAGACGGCCTTGCCCATGTCGTAGACGGTCAACGCGGCGACCGTGGCACCGGTGAGGGCTTCCATCTCCACCCCGGTGGGCCCGTGGCAGGCGCATTCGCATTCGATCACGAGTTCGTCGTGTTCCATTCGCGTATCGAACTTCACCCGGCCCAGCGGCAGCGGGTGGCACAGGGGGATCAGATCGGAAGTGCGCTTGGCCGCCATGGTGCCCGCCAGGATGGCGGTCTGGACCACCGCCCCCTTGGGAGATCTGATCTCGCCGTCTTCGAAGAGCTGTCGCAATTCCACCGGCAGCCGGACCCTGCTCTGGGCCCTGGCGGTCCGGGTGGTGTCGGACTTTCCAGTCACGTCCACCATGCCGGGCAGACCGTGGTCGTCCAGATGGGTCAGGATCCGTTCGGCCATTTCATCCTCCGATGCTGTGCATGGGCCGCGCGATGTCGGGCAGCCGGTGCACGGGTTTGAGCGGGGCCACGGTGCGGATCCGGTCCCGGATTTCCGCCTCCGACGCTCCCCGCAGATCCGTCCCGTCGTCGCGGAACAGGCAGGGGTGCAGGATCCCGCGGGCCGAAAGCCGGAGCCGGGAGCAGCTCCCACAGAAGGCGTCGGTTTCGCTCGCCATGAATCCCAGGAACGCCCCGGCGCGGCTGCGCTTTCTGAAGACGGTGGAATCGGCGGCGACCGGGAGATCGTCCAGGGGTCCCGCGTGGGACTCCAGGGACTCCAGGATGTAGGCGGTGGACAGGAAGTGATTCGCCTGCAGGTCCCTGGCCGGACCGATCCGCATCATCTCCAGGAAACGGACCTCGATCCCGGTGTCCGCGGAAAAGTCGTGGAAGGCGGGGATCTCGTGGTCGTTGATCCCCCGCAGCGCCACGCAGTTGATCTTGACGCGCAGCCCCGCTTCGCGCGCGGCGCGGATGCCGCCCAGCACGCGCCCCAGATCCCCGGCGCGGGCGATGCGACGGAAATTGACATGGTTCAGGCTGTCCAGCGAGACGTTCACGGAGCGGAACCCGCCCGCCACCAGGTCCGGCACCACGGATTCCAATCGGTGTCCGTTGGTGGTGAGGCCCTTCTCCGCTGGCAGGTCGTGGAACGACCGCGCGATCTCTCCGAACTCGCGGCGCACCGTGGGCTCTCCCCCGGTGAGGCGGATGGCCTCCACCCCCAACTCCACCAGGATTCCGGCCAGACGCCGGACCTCGGCGGGTGGGAGAAGACCGGTCGAA
>CAYXXL010000220.1:0-5587 GCA_964469025.1 uncultured Fibrobacteria bacterium | reverse complement strand
ATCCAGGGACATCTGGCGGCCCGCCCGATGGATCCGGTGGAGGCCGGCCGGGCGCTTGCCACGGGAGCATCCCTCCTGCCGGGCGTGGAGATCGGCTTCCGTCCCACGCGAAGGATTCCCATCCTGCGCCAGGAGACCTGAGACCGGAAACCTCAGAAAAGCAGGACCCGCTCCAGCTTCTCGCCTCCGGAGGAACGCATCCGCACCAGATACAGACCCGGGGGAATCTCCGGGGGTACTTGCAGGACTTTGGGATCCCGATGTAGGCTGGGCTGGAGGTTCCCCAGCCACTTCCCTTCGGGAGTGTGCAGGGACACCTCGACGGGCAGGTCGCAATCCACCGCAAGCAACCGTTCTCGCGGATTGAACCAGGCCAAGCGCGGCGTCGCCTGGGCCAAGGCGAGCGACGCGGCAAGCAGGATGGTCGTGGTCCAGCGGGACATGGTTCTAACCTAGCGGTGCCTGCCTGGACGCGCCGCCGAATTCTCCGCTTTGACAGAATCGTTGCCCAATGCTTTCGAATCGAGGACAAAGAAGGCCTCTCCTCCGCCCGGCAGGCTCGATTCGATGGCGATTCCAGCCACCGCCCCGGCATCGGTGCTGGTGTCCAGGCGCAGCTTCCAGGTCCCCGGAGGCAGTGGAACGGGTCGGTTGTCCGGGCTTCGGCGTGCCAAAAGCAATCGCTGGACCTTCCCGGAGCGCAGCAGCGATCCGGAAACGTCCGGGCGATCCCCCGGCAGCCAAGAGTGGTCGAAGACGGGATCCTTCAATTCCCGACGCAGCGCCAGGATCGAGGAAATCCATTCGGCGTCCGGCCACGGCGCGGCGCCGTGCCAATCCAGCCAGGAAACGGCGTTGTCCTGGCAATAGGCGTTGTTGTTTCCCTCCTGGGTGCGGCCCATCTCGTCACCGGCCTGGAGCATGGGGGTTCCCAGGGACAGCAATGCCCCCGCCAGAAGGTTGCGGGCACGCAGCGCGCGACGCTCCAGCAGAAGGGGATCCACCGAATCCCCCTCGTGCCCCAGGTTGTCGGAATGGTTCCAGGCGGATCCGTCCCGGTTGGATTCGCCGTTGGGCTCGTTGCGCTTGTGGAGATAGGTGCAAAGATCCCGGAGGGTGAAGCCGTCGTGGCAGGCGGCGTAGTTGACGGACGCCCAGGACTCCCTTCCCCCGAACAGGTCGCGGCTTCCACCCATCCTGGCCGAGAAAGCAGCCGAATCCGCTTCCCCTTTCCAGAAGAGCCGGAGGTCGTCGCGGAACCGATCGTTCCAATCCATCCACCCCTCGGGGAACCGGCCCATGGCGTATCCCCGAGGGGTGGCGTCCCACGGTTCGGACACGAGGATCCGGCCCGCCAGAAGCGGATCGGCGGCCAATTCCCGGAAGAACGGGGCGTGGGGGTCGAATCCGTTTTCCGTCCGCCCGAGCACGGAGGCCAGGTCGAACCGGAATCCGTCCACGTGGAAGACCCGCACCCAATGGCGCAGGCTTTCCAGAACCAGCGTCCGCACGTGCGGCATCCGGAAGTCCAAGGTGTTGCCGCAGCCCGTCAAGTCCTCGTAGAGCGCGGGGTCGGCAGGATCCGGTCGATACCATGTCCCCAGCCCCCGGAGCCCCGTCACGGGTCCGTCGGGACCGGATTCGCAGGAATGGTTGTAGACCACGTCCAGCACGACCTCCAGGCCGCTCCGGTGCAGCGCTCGGACCATATGACGGAATTCGTCAGCGCCGCGGCCGTCGGAGGCGAATCCCGGATGGGGGGCGAACCAGGACAGGGTGTTGTATCCCCAGTAGTCGACCAGACCGCGATCCAGGAGGAAGGCTTCGTCCATGTGGGCGTGGACGGGAAGCAGTTCCACCGTGGTGATGCCCAGCTCACGCACATGGGCGAGGACATCCCGGTGCGCCAGCCCCGCCAGGGTGCCGCGGAGCTTGGGCGGGAGCGAGGGATGCAATCTTGTGAACCCCTTGGCGTGCAGTTCGTAGACCACGCGCCGGGAGGGCGCGACCGCGGGCGGCGAAGTTCCACCCCAGTCGAATTCGGGATCGACGACCCTGGAAAGGCCGCAGCGACCGGCGCTCGGCATCCGGCCGATCTCCCAGCCGCCCGGATCCAGCAGGAACCGATCGGGGTCGAACCGCGCGCCGGGCAGGTCGGGGCCACCCACGGACCACGCGTACAAGGCGCCCACGCCCACCCCCGGGGCGAACGCCGTCCAGATCCCTCCCGGTCCGGGTTCGGCCGGAAAGGCGCGTTTGGGCTTGTGCGAACGCGGGTCCGGGAACACGCCGAGCGAGACGGAATCCGCCTGCGGGGCCAGGAGGCGGAAGGACGTCCCGTCCTTCCGGACCGCCGGCCCCAAGGCGGCGACGGGGATCCTGCTCGTCAAGGCCAGGCTCCAAGACGGTGGCTCGGGGGGCGGATGGGGACGGAATCCGTCGGAAGATCGGCGCCACCCAGACCGCGGTGCAGGACGGTCCAGGCGATGCGCTCGTGGCCGACGGGTCTCGGATGGACCCCGTCGTAGGTCCACTTGATTCCGGGATGCGCGCGAACCGCTTCCTCGAATTCCTCCCCGACGGGAATCAGATCGGCATCCTCCTGCGATGCGGCATCGCGACAGATTCCGCGGTAGTCGCGCAGGATGTCGTTCCACGGATGGTCGGGATCGGCGTGGAGGAGGGTCGGCGTGAGTATCCATGCCCGCCGGGCCCCCCGTTCGCGCGCGAGCCGGACGATGGAAAGCAGGTTGCGACGGAAATCGTCCTCGTCCACGGGATCCTGGCCCGACCAGGGAACCCATCGCCTCCAAACGTCGTTCGCGCCCACGAGCACCGCGACGGTGTCAAGCCCCGATGCATCCGGAGCGCGGAGCTCGCGCAGGACATCGGTGGACCGGCTCCCGCCACGGGCCGATACCCGCACCCGAAGGTCCAGTTTCGAATCCTTGGCCAGGCGCGCCAGCGAGGCCGGCCACGCCGACCCCAATCCGGCGGGATCGCGTTCCCAGCCACCGGCGGAAAGGCTGTCGCCCAGAACCAGAAGGTCCCGAGGCTTCACAACTGACCTTGCCGAGCCTCCGCGGCCTCGCGCGCACGCTTGGCCTCGAAGTCGCTGCGAGCGCTCTGGAGGTCCTTGCGCGCCTCGAGGATCCTCTTTTCGTACGGCTTGGCGAGGGCGGAATCCATCGCCAGCGAATCGAGGCATTCCTTGGCGCGGTCGAACTGGAACAGCTGCCAGTAGGCGCGAGCCATGTCGATGCGGGCCGGCGGGACCTTGTCGGATTCCGGATATTCCTTGAGCAGCAGCTTGAAGTAGATGGTCGCGGCCAGCGGTTCGTCCATCTTGAGGTAGAGCCTGCCGGTTTCGTAGCGGCGTTCGGCCAGGCGACCCACCAGGTCGGCGAGGTCCGCTCGGGCGGAATCGGACCAGGTTCCGCGAGGGTAGTCGGCGAGGAAAGCCCTTTCCTTCTCCATGGCTCCCTGGGTCAGGGACGGATCCCGGTCCCAGGACGGAGCCTGGAGGAACGAGGACCGGGAGATCTTCCAGCGGGCTTCCTCCATGTGCTTGGACCTTTCCCAGTTCTGCACCAGGATGCCGAATTCCGTCTCCGCCTCCAGCCATTGCTCGGTGCGGTAGTAGCTCTGCCCCAGCAGGAACTGGGCCTCCTCCACGTAGTCGTACCCCGCGCAGTCCACCGTGATGTCGCGCAACTTGGTCTGGGCATCGGCGTCGTGCCCCTTGTCGTAGTCCTTCCGGGCCTGGGCGTACTTCTCGCGGCAGACCTTTTCCGGATTGCCGACGAGCCCCGGCTTGGACGACGAGCAACCGAGGAAGGAAAGCGCCGTCGCCACAAGGATCGCGGCGGACGCCGGCAGATGGGTTCGCATAGGGAGAGGAAGATAGAATGCGTCGCCACCGCGCGCAGGGTGCCCAGATTCCCCTACCGAACTCCGGTTCCGGCCTCGATGTCCAGCAGCATCCGTTTGGTCCGGGCACCCCCGTGCGCGGAGAATCCCCCGAGGCTCCCGTTGGAGGCCAGCACGCGGTGGCAAGGGACCACCAGGACGAAGGGATTGCGCCCCAGGGCTTGCCCCACGGCGCGGGCTCCGCCGGGCGACCCCAGGCGTCGCGCCAGCTCGCCGTAGGTGCGGGTTTCTCCCGCGGGGATCTCGCGGGCCGCCTCGTAGACCCGGCGCTGGAAGGGCGTCACGCCGTCCCAATCCAGCGGCACCTCCCCCAAGTCGTCCGATCCCCCCTCCAGAAGCCTCGCGACCGAAGCGGCGATCCGACGGATCCTGTCCGGAGGTTCCACCTCCCCCGCCGATGGATGTTCGCGGACCACCCGCTCGCGGGTCTCGCGCTCCGTGGCATCCGGAAGGTGGACCGATCGGAGCCCACCGGGACCCCAGACCAAGGCGCAGGTTCC
Organism: uncultured Fibrobacteria bacterium; assembly: GCA_964469025.1. Taxonomy (GTDB): domain Bacteria; phylum Fibrobacterota; class Fibrobacteria; order UBA5070; family UBA5070; genus UBA5070. The sequence goes on along the minus strand of CAYXXL010000220.1, from coordinate 1,157 downwards.
GATCGGGGTGGCGAAGAAGAAGGCGCCGTGGTTTGGATCACTCGATCTGGTTGGATTGCCGGGCATGGTGCGGTGCCTCCTCGTGTGCCGGTTCGCGTTGGCATCCAAGGTACAGATTCGGCACCGTGTTTCCATAGCTAGCTTCCTGGTGAACGGCAGGCTGCCAATCACCTTCACCTACGCTCCCGAGACACAAATCATGACAAGCGACTTATCGAGCATCCAAGCGGACACCGTTGTCGTACTGGACTTCGAAACGACGGGTCTGTCCCCGGACTTCGGGGATCGCGCGATTGAAATCGGAGCCGTGAAGATCGTCGATGGAAAATTCGTCGAACGCTTCCAGAAGCTGATGAATCCCGGCTTCGCCATCAGTGGCTTCATCACGGAATACACCGGCATTTCCAACGCCATGCTGAAGAATGCACCCCCGTGCCGGGAAGTCATGTGCGAGTTCCACGAATTCATCGGGCATCACAATCTTGTCGCCCACAACGCATCCTTCGACCGAAAATTCCTGGATTCCGAGTTTTCCATGATTTCGAAGTCCTACCCCGGGGCCTTTTCCTGCTCGATGTTGCTTTCAAGAAGAATGATCCAGGACGCGAAAAACCACAAGCTCGAAACCCTGGTACGGCATCTGAAGATCGAAACGGACGGCGTGTTCCACCGCGCGCTGTACGACGCGGAAATGGCGGGAAGACTCTGGCTGGCCATGCTCGATCAAATATCCGAGCAAGCCAAGCTAGTGGCGGTCCCTTTCGGGTTGGCCAACAAACTGTGCAAAGCGAGCAAGAGCAAGGTGAACTCCATGCTACAAGGTTATGCCAAATCCTCAAAAACCTAAAAAGCCAAGTGGCCGCGACTGAAGGTAGATGCGCTCTTCTTCGCTTGGTATTGCATCAAGGTTATCTACGGCAGAGATCTATTCATCCAATGAATCACACTGAACAAAGTAATCTGTTTTTCCAGCAATCTATCGGGCATCATTGCACTTGATAGGTCTCGATAAATAATCCGAGAATGATTAAATCATATCTTTTCCAACAGTCCAACATCTTATGCATAGTACACATTAAATTCGGTTCCATACTCGTTTAAACCCAATACTGTTTAGTTACGGATGACAATGATTTTTGGGTTTGATGCTCTGACGG
>CAYXXL010000219.1:0-5637 GCA_964469025.1 uncultured Fibrobacteria bacterium | reverse complement strand
AAGACGTCCTCGCCGGAGATCGTGCCGTCCACGGCACCGGAGGCGGCCTTTCGGAATCGATCCAGCCCCTGGTCCAGGGTGCGTCCGAAGCGCTCCTCCTCGGAGCGGATGACGGTGGCGATGTGCGACTGGCGCGCCGCGAGTTCCGGAAACGCCCCCCCCATGATCCGCACCAGGGTGGGAACCACCTCCGCGATCACGGGCTGCCTGGCCCCCAGCTCGCGGGCGAAGCGCGCCGCGCGCCGTAGCAGGCGTCGCAGGACGTAGCCCCGCCCCTCGTTGGAGGGGGTGGCGCCGTCGGCGATGGAGAACGCGAGGGTGCGCACATGGTCGGCGATCACCCGGTGGGCGGTGCCTTTTTCGCCGCGGTCGTAGGGGACGCCCGTGAGTTCGGCGACCTTCTCGAGAAGCGGCACGAAGACGTCCGTATCGTAGTTGGAACGCACATCCTGCATCACGCGCAGCACGCGCTCGAAGCCCATTCCGGTGTCCACATGCTGGGCGGGCAGGTCGCGCAGCGTCCCGTCCTCCAGCCGCTCGTACTGCATGAACACGTTGTTCCAGATCTCGATGAAGCGCTCGCAGCCGTCCACGTTCACTCCCGCGACGTAGCCGGGCTCGTCCGTGCGGGGATCCGACTCGGGTCCGAAGTCGTAGTGGATCTCCGTGCACGGGCCGCACGGGCCCACTTCGCCCATCTCCCAGAAGTTGTCCTTCCTGCCCGCCTTCAGGATGTGGGAACGGTCGATGTCCGTGACGTTCTTCCAGAGCTCCAGCGCCTCTTCGTCCTCTTCGTAGACCGTGGCCCACAGCCGATCCTTTTCCAGGCCCCAGACCTCGGTGAGGAGCTCCCAGGACCACGCGATCGCTTCCTTCTTGAAGTAGTCCCCGAAGCTCCAGTTGCCCAGCATCTCGAAGAAGGTGTGGTGGTAGCTGTCGCGGCCCACCACGTCCAGGTCGTTGTGCTTGCCGGAGACCCTAATGCACTTCTGGGAATTGACGGCGCGCTTGAGCCCCGTGGGATTGTCGCCTCCCAGCAGGATGGACTTGAACTGGTTCATTCCCGCGTTGGCGAAAAGGAGCGTGGGATCGTCGTAGGGCACGACCGGAGACGAGGGCACGAACCTGTGGCCCTTGCCGACGAAGAAATCGATGAACGACTGCCGCAGGACCTGCGACGTGACGGGTTTCTGGAGCATCATAGGGCGGGAAAGTTAGATTCGGTCGTAGAGCTCGCGGTTTCCCGGGGACACCCGTCCCGGGGGACCTCCATCCTCCCCGAAGTTCGGAAGCGTGGAGCGGGATCCGGGACTTCGAATTAGGTTGATGGCCCATGATGGCCCCGTTCCGGTCCATCTCTCCCTCTCGGAGCCTGTCCGAGGAGGAGGGGTCGTGTCGCACTCGTTCCACATCCACAGACCTCCCGGGTTCCGGACCGGTTCGGGTGGGCTATGTGCTGACCGCACTTTGCGAAGGCGGCCTGGAGCGGTTCACCCTGGAACTCGCCCGCCGGTTGCCCAGGGACAGATTCCGGCCCATCGTGTTCTGCCTGACCCCGCTGGCGCCCTGGGCGGATCGCTTCCGCGAAGCCGACGTCCCCCTTCTGACCTACAGGGCCCGGAACAAGCCTGGATTCGCTTCCGCCTGGCCGAACCTGTGGACGCTTCGCCTGCTCGCCAGGGACTTCCGCCGCCAGCGCATCCAGATCGTGCACACCTGCGACTTCTATCCGGCGGCGATGGGCAGGATCGCGGCGCTGCTGGCGAGAGTTCCGGGTCGAGTCCACACCCTGCACAGCCTCTACGACTGGTACCCCGGCTGGGCGCACCAGGTCAACCGGTTGTTGGCGACGCGCACCCACCAGGTGACCGCCGTGTCCCACCCCGTGCTGGAGTCGTCGCTTCGGCTGGACAAGCTGCCCTCCGACAAGTACAGGCTCGTCCACAACGGGGTGGACGCCCGGGAATTCCAACCGAAGGAGGCATCGCGAAGGGAGTTCCGGGACATGTTGGGGATCCAACCCTCGGCCCGGATCGTGGCGACCGTCGGCGCCTACACCGAGCGGAAGGGCCATCGGACCGTGGCGGAGGCCGTTCTTCCGCTCATGGAGCAAGATCCGCTCCTGCATCTGGTGCTCATCGGCACCGTGCCGGAACCGAAGTTCGACCTGCGCCCCGAACTCGTGGCCATGTTCGAGTCGGCCGGGATGGCGAGCCGCCTGCACATGCCCGGACCCCTCGACGATGTGCGGACGGCCTACTGCGGCTGCGACATCTTCTGCATGGCCAGCCTGGTGGAAGGGCTGAGCCTGGCCTGCATCGAAGCCCAGATGTGCAGCTGCCTGTGCGTCCTCTCCGACATCCCCTCCTTCCGGGAGGTCGTCCAGGAAGGCATCAACGGCTTCTTGTTCCCCGTGGGAGATGCGAAAGCCCTCCGGCACACGTTCACCCAAGCCCTGAACCTTCCCAGGGACAGGGAAGATGCGATCCGGAAACAGGCGAGACTTCTGGCCGTCGAGCGATTTCCGATCGACTCCACCATAGCCAGCTACATGGGCATCTACGAAGAGGTGATGGGCGGACTCGGGTAGGACGGGTCGGGGCCACCGGCACCACGGCTCGAAAACAGGCTGGCGAGGATCGGAACCAATCCCATCGACCCCGAGATCGGACTGGGCACTTGGATGCCGACGGTGGACAGGAACAGGACCAGAGCCAAGGCGCCGATGGCCCAGAACGCACCGCTTTCCAGATGCGCGAACCGCGACAAGGATCCCATCTCGACCATGGCCAGGGTCAGCGACCGCACGAACATGGCACCTATCCCCAATCCCAGGGCGATGACATAGAGATCGTCGCTGATCGCGAATGCCCCGACGACTCCGTCCAGCGAGAAGGAGGCGTCGAGAACTTCCAGGTAGAGGAACCCGGACAGTCCTCCGACCACGGTCGCCGCACCCGTCGATCCCCGGCCCAACAGGCCACCCAACCCCTCCACCAGGAGGTGAGCGAGCATTCCGGCCATCGCGGCGGCCAGGAAGGGCGACGCGTTCCGCGCCGGCACGAAGAAATGGAACGCGAAGGAGAGCGCAAGGGCCGATCCGATCCAGGCCGACTCCATGCGACCGATCCGCGCCAACCCCCGTTCGATCCACCCCAGCCAGTGGTGCTTCTTGCGCGCGTCCATGAAGAACCGGAAGAACACCATCCAGAGGAAGGCCCCGCCGAACCCCGCCACTCTGGCGTGTTGCGCGACGAGGACGCCTTGGAACTCCCGGGGATCCCTCCATGTGGAAGCCGCGACCTCGGAAAGAGGACGATCCCCCACCGCCCACACGATCAGCAGCGGAAGGAGGATCCGCATTCCGAAGACGGCGATCGCCATTCCGGCGGTCACGAACATCTTCCGCCAGAATCGGGTCATTCGCCCCAGGATCCTGGCATTGACCACCGCGTTGTCCAGGGAAAGCGAGGTCTCCAGCACGCCCAGGATGGCCGCCGCGTACAGCGCGGAGATCCCGGCGGACAGCGAGCGGTCGGAGCAATATCCCACGCCGAAGGCGGCGGCCAAGGCGAGGAAGGCGAAAGCCGCGCTGCCTCCGAAGAGGCGGAAGATCCGCATCACGTCCGGATTCCCCCGACCAATCGCAGGAACACGTCCAGGATGTGGAAGTGATCCTCGAAGAAGCGATCCTCCAGGCCGGGAAGCCTCGATTGTTCCACCCAGCGGGCGGATCCCGCATCGCCCCCCCCGGCGACCTCCGGGAGAACATCCCAATCCGGCTCGTACAGGAACGCGTGCGTGACGATCCGAGCCCTCTGGCTCCGTGCGGGATGGGAAAAGACCGCCTCTCGGACGGGAGCGCCATCGATGACGATTCCCGTCTCCTCCTCGAGTTCGCGCCTCGCGCCCGATTCCAGGCTTTCGCCGGGCTCCAGGAATCCTCCCGGCAGGGCTTCCAGCCCCAGTCCCGGACGGTGGCCGCGGGTGGTCAGCAGCACATGGCCCCTGGACCGCACGACGGCCTCCACCGCGACGAAGGGTCCGGAACCCCTGCGACCGCCCCAGGAGGCGATCGCCTGTCGATCTTGCACCAGTTCCCGTCTCCAAGGGCACCGGATCCATTCCGCGATCCACTCCAGGGCGGGGGTCGGCATCGCGCCCGAAAGCCTGGAGAGGATGGCTTCGGAGGGAAGATCGGAAAGGATCCATTCGCGCAGCGGGGTCGCGTCCAGGGGGCACAGGCGTCCGGTATCCACCTCGGTCCATTCCGGAAAGGTTTCCAGGTAGGAGCTCGAATCGTCCTTCCTGTAGCCCACCAGCGCCGTGCGACCCCCGGCGACGGCTTCCACCGCCGCGCGCACCTCGCGGGACCACCGCCGGACATCCCAGACGTCGCGCTGCCCCGCCACCAACAGACGCTGGTTGTCGGATTCCGTCAAGGTGGCGCGGATCATGGCCTCGCGCTCGGCGGCCGTGAAGGGATTGCGCGGAGTGCGGGCGGAATGCGCCGAACCCAGCACCAGCACCACGCGCGGCGCGGTCCGGAAGGCCACCGCCAGCAATGCGGCGTGGCCGGAATGGAACGGCTGGAACCGACCGATCAGGACCGCCGTGTCGAATCCCGTCGGCACCGGCAATTCAGGCCTTCACCACCGCCAGGTCCAGGTCGATCCCCTCGATCCGGATCCCCGTGGCCGCGGTTCGGACGAACTCCAGGCTGTCGGCCTGCACTTCCAGCGCGATGGCGGATCCGTGGACGTCCACGACGGCGGCGAGTTCGTCGGCCTCGCAGAGGACCTGGACGCGGATCCGGTCCGTCACGGCGAGATCGAGGTCCTTGCGCCGGGCCTGCAGCCGACTCTGGAGCTCGCGGGCCAAACCTTCGCGCCTGAGTTCCGGAGTGAGCACGGGATCGAGGGCCACGGTGAGGTCGTCCGCGGCTTCCACGACCAGGCCTCCCAGCGTGGCGCGGTCGATGAGGAGGTCGTCTTGCCCCAGGACGTGGCCGGAGACGGAAATCGTTCCGCCGGCGGCGACCCGAGCCAGGGCGGCGGGGTCGAGCGCCCTCAACCCCTCCCCCACCTCCTTCAACGCGGGTCCGAGGCGCTTGCCGAGCGTCCTGAAGTTGGGTCGCGCGGAAAGCGTCACGAGATGGGTCTCGTCGCGCTCGATGCGGAGTTCCTTGACGTTGAGTTCTTCCAGGATCACCTCGCGCATGGCGAGAAGGTCGGCTTCGGCCTCGTCCGAGCGGGGAACGACGGTGAGGGAGGCGAGCGGCTGGCGCACCTTGAGATCGTGCCTGGAACGGAGGCTGCGACCGTGCTCGACGGCGGAGCGGGCGAGCCTCGCGCGACGCGTCCCGGCAGGATCCCGGAGCGACTCGTCCGGGCGCGGCATGTCGCAGTGGTGCACGGACCGGGGAAGGGATGGATCCACCTCCGCCGCGAGGATCTGCCAGATCTCCTCGGCCAGGAAAGGAAGATACGGAGCCAGCACCTTGGCGAAATCCGTCAGGACCCTGTGCAGGGTGCCGTAGGCGGCGGACTTGTCGCCGTCGTCGTCGCTCCTCCAGAAGCGGCGGCGGCTGCGCCGGATGTACCAGTTGGTGAGGCCGTCCACGAACCGCACGATCTC
>CAYXXL010000218.1:0-5643 GCA_964469025.1 uncultured Fibrobacteria bacterium | reverse complement strand
CACGGTGCCCAGCGAGGTCTCCAGCGCGCGAAAGGTTTCCGGCATGGTAGGAGAGGATACGATTCCACGGTCGCACCCGGTGGTGCCGGACCGGGACATCAGCGCAGGAACAGGCCTTGGGCGCGCAGACGTTCCACGAGACGCGGGGAAGATCCGCTCTTGTTCAGGGTGTACAGATGCACGCCCTCGACGCCTTCCAGCACAAGTCGCCGGATCATCTCCAAGGCCTGCTCCACGCCCACATGGGCCACCGCCGCGGGATCGTCCCCGGCAGCGGAAACGGCACCTTCGACAAAGGACGGCATGGACTTCACGAATCGTTTTGCCGAAGCGAGATTCGTGATCGGCATCAATCCCGCCACCAGGGGGATGAAGATTCCCGCGCGACGGGCGGCATCGCGGAAACGGAGGAAGAGATCCACGTCGTAGAAGAGCTGGCTCACCGCGAAGGACGCTCCGGCATCCTGCTTTTTCCGCAGGTTCTCCAGGTCCGCCTGCGCGGAAAGCGCCTCCGGGTGCACCTCCGGATAGAAGGCGCAACCCATGCGGAATCCGCCGCGGGAAGCGATGTGGGAAATCAGCTCGCTCGCGAAACGGAACCCGTCCGGGTGCGCCGTGAACTCCGTCTGGCCTTTGGGTGGATCGCCCCGCAACGCCATCAGCGTGGAGATCCCGGCGCGCTCGAGCTGGTCCAGGATGCCGTCGATCTCCTCCCGGGAATGACCCACGCAGGTGAGGTGCGCCATGGCGGCGATCCCCAGATCGCGCTGGATCTCTTCGCAAAGTTCCAGGGTCTTGCTGCGGGTGGAGCCTCCTGCACCGTAGGTCACGGAGATGAAGTCCAGCGAGAGTGTCCGTGTCCGCTCCAGGGTGGCGCGGAGGTCGGCCCAGCCCTCCTCGGACTTCGGTGGAAAGAACTCGAAGGAGAGAGTCGGTCGCTGGGCGGACGGAAGCGGCATGGCCATCCTCATATCATAATATCATGATATGATGAATTGCAAGTGAATCTTGTTCTGGCCGTTCTCGATCCGCAGCATTTGCGATCTTGTCTCAATGGCATCCTCCAATCTGCTGGCCGGCGAACTTTCCCCCTACCTTCTCCAGCACGCACACAACCCCGTGGATTGGAGACCGTGGGGCGACGAGGCCTTCGCCGAGGCCGCGATGCGCGATGTCCCGGTCCTGGTCTCCATCGGGTACTCCGCCTGCCACTGGTGCCATGTGATGGAACACGAATCCTTCGAGGACCCCCAGACTGCCCGCACCATGAACGACCTCCTGGTGTGCGTGAAGGTGGATCGCGAGGAACGGCCGGACCTGGACGCGCTCTACATGGACTACGTCACGGCCATGCGCGGGCACGGTGGTTGGCCGCTGAACGTCTTCGTCTCCCCGGAACGCATTCCATTCTGGGGGGGCACCTACTTCCCTCCCGTGGGACGCCAGGGCATGCCCTCCTGGCTGGAGGTCTGCGCGGCCATCGCCAAAGGCTGGGCCGAAGAGAAGGATCGGATCCGCCAAGGCGCAAACGAACTCGCCGCGCGCCTGTCCGGGGCATCCCGCTTGGAGATTGGTGTCATCCCATCCCAACAGGCCCTTCGAGAAGCCACCTCTCGGCAGATCCTTTCCATGGATCACGTCTGGGGTGGCTTTCCCGGTGCACCCAAATTTCCCCCGCACGCATTCCTTTCCACCGCGCTCGAGGTGCCGGACCTCGGTCCCGCCGAGCGCGACCGGATTTCCGTCGCCTTGGATCGCATGGCTTTGGGCGGCGTGCGGGACCACGTGGGTGGCGGGTTCTTCCGCTACTCCACCGACGAGCATTGGCTGGTCCCCCACTTCGAGAAGATGCTCTATGACAACGCCCAGCTCCTGCCCGTCTACTCCCAGGCCTCGGTGGTGTTGGGAAACCCGTGGTACGCGGAGGTGGCTCGCGACACGGCCGCCTGGATGGGAAGGGAACTGGGCGATCCCGAAGGGGGATTCCGGTCGGCATTGGACGCGGACAGCGAAGGGGAGGAGGGGAAGTTCTACGTCTGGACCTGGGAGGAGCTGGAGGAGCACTTGGGAGAGGAGCGCGACGACTTCGCTCGGGTCTGGAACTGCACGCCGGAAGGGAACTTCGAGGGTGCCAACAATTTCTGGCGCCAGAGGCGCGAGGCGACGGGCATTTCCACCGATGACTCCCGTCTTCCCAAGTGGCGCTCGCGCCTGATGTCGGCCCGGGCCTTCCGGGCACGACCCGGCCTCGACGACAAGGTCCTGGCCTCCTGGAACGGATTGGCCCTTTCCGGGCTCGCGAAGGCGGGACGGATCCTGTCCGATCCGACCCTGGTGTCCCGGGCGCAGGGCGTGGCCCGCTTCGCGCTGGGAAAGCTCCGGCACTCGGAAGGCCTCTGGAGCGTCTGGAAGGAGGGACGCACCAAGCACCCCGGAACCCTGGAGGATTGGGCCTTCCTGGGAAACGGGTTGGTGGAGCTTTGGAAGGCAGATGGCGACGAGCGTTGGCTTTCGGCCGCGGTGGACTTCGGCCACCAGATCATCCAGCGCTTCTCCGACCCCGACATGCCCGCCTTGCGGATGTCCGACCGCGAACGAACGGATCTTTTTGCGCCGGTGGTGCCGCTGCAGGACGGCGCGACCCCTTCGGGGAACGGGGTGGCGGCGTGCCTTTTCGCTTCGCTCTGGCGCGCGTCGGGGGACGAGGAATTTCGACGTTGGGCGGTGTCCATTCTCTCCGTCTGCGCCGCGGGGATGGAGCGGTTTCCGCGGGCGTTTCCTTCGGCGCTTGACGCTTCGCGTATCCTGCGGTAGGGTCTTTATTGCGCCTTGCAGGCGCCGGGCCTTCTGGGGCTGTCCCGCCCCAGACCCCGGCCAAAGGGACCGCTGGCCCGGCCCCTTTGGGAACCCCGGGCCTTCGTGGAGGCTACCGCCCCCACACCCCAACGAGATCCAGCGGCGGACGTGGTTGGGTTCGCGGGGCATCGCGGTTGGCGCGCCCGCCTGCTTGCCTTCGTCAAGATGGCGGGAGGTGTGATGCCGTCTGGTCAGGGTGGTGGGAGGTGGGAAACAAACCTGGAATGCCAGATTTTGACGATGACCCGGAAGCTATATTGAAATCCATGCCCAAGTCATCCCCGCGGCGTCGACAGAGCAGGTCGGACATTTCCCTGGACCAGGCGATCAAGGACCTTTTGACCCGCTATCCTGTGGATGGCTGGCGGTATTTGCTGCCGGATCTTGCCCACAAGCTGGGCAACCCCGTCGCCTGGCAGGTACTGCGTTCGGAAACGAGAAAGCACGACCTGCGCCGCAAGGGTTACGTGATGGATCTGCCCATTCGCTACACCTTCGCCAGCGGCAAGCATGTGGTGGCCGTGGTCCTGATCGAGCATTGGGCAACGGCCCGGTCCGTGAACTTGCACCGCACCGCCCACTATGTCCTGGACTTGATGGAGCGGGAGCCGCAAACACCTGTGGTGCCGGTGGCCTTGGTGACCGACCTTGCGCCGGGTGAGATTCCCGAACGACTCCACTTGGCCGACCTGGGCGGTGGGGATCCCGTCCTGACCTTCCGGCACCGCGTCCAGGTGGTGGCCCACGAAGATCTTGCCACTTGGCGGCGAAAATCCAATGTGGTCGCGGCGGTGCTCACCCTGGCCATGGGCGGCAAGCTCTCATTGGCCGAAAAGGCTTGGACGGCGTTTCTGAACCTGGAAAAGCTGGTGGACGCCGAGGAAGTGATGCGGCTTTGCCCGCTGGTGTTCCGAGTGGGTAAATTGGATGAAGAAGAACGGGAGATCATCATGGCCAAGAAATCGACGCTGCCTGAACCCAAGCTGTTCCAGCTCCTGAGGGCCGAGGGGCAGGCTGCCGGCAAGGCCGAGTCCAGCTTGGAGACCGCCCGCAAGCTCCTGGAGCACGGCGTTTCGTGGGACATCATCACGAATTCGACGGGCATCAAGCCCGCCGACCTGAAAAAGGTCGCGAAGGTGACTCCCGCCAGCAAGCTCACCAAGAAGTAACCGAATCGGTGCCGCACCGGAGGCGGCTCGAATCCTGCGGTAGGCTTTTTTTGCGCCTTGGCAGGCGCCGGGCCTTCTGGGGCTGTCCCGCCCCAGACCCCGGCCAAAGGGACCGCTGGCCCGGCCCCTTTGGGAACCCCGGGCCTTCGTGGAGGCTACCGCCCCCACACCCCAACGAGATCCAGCGGCGGACGTGGTTGGGTTCGCGGGGCATCGCGGTTGGTGCGCCCGCCTGCACGGCGATGCGCCGTGGCGGCGGGAGGGTTGGTACCGTCTGGTCAGGGTGGTGCGGGGGGAGCACCGGGACATGAGGGAACAATTGGATCTCGCGTGTTGAAACGAAGGCGAATCATGGCTTCGTTGACACTGGCTTGGCGGCGGTTTTACTTTTGGGAAAGTTCCAAATTCCTTCACCCGCATCCGCAGGGGAACGAGTCCATGAAAACGCCAAATTCCACCGCGCTCGGGCTCGCCATGGGCCGAGTTTTTGGGGCTGTTCTGCTCTTTACGGGTGCAACCTTCGCCCAGGTTCCGCAGGTGAGCATCGTCACTTCGTTCACTGGGGTGGTGTTGCCTCCCCAAGTCACCGTGGTGCCGGTACAGTACAAGGTGAACGGAGGGACGATCCGCTCCATGGATGTTCCACTGTCCTGCACCACCACCCAATGCACGGGAAGCGTTGTGGTGGTGGATAGTCTATATGGAACTGGTTCCCAAGCCTTCACTGTGGCTCGAAGCACGAACCCGTCGACAGCTTTTCCGCTGAATCTCTTGCAGGATCGGCAGCAGCTGTCCACCGACCGTACGCACACCTTGCAGGTGATCAATGGCCAGGTTTGGGCTTTTGGCTGGAACCAGGAAGGCGAACTGGGGTTGGGCTACATGGATTCGGCGTTCCATCCGATGCTGCGGAGGATCCCAAATCTGACAAAGATTGTCTCGGTGGCCGCGGGCAGGGAATTTTCAGTCGCCTTGGATTCCGCAGGAGATGTCTGGACCTGGGGAAGCGATTTCCTTGGTGCGCTGGGGAATGGATCCTGCGACCCTGACGAGGCTGAATACTACAACTACCTGACTCCCAGAGTGTACAACACCTTCTTCAGTAACCCATTTCCCCAGCGGGTTCTAGTTGGACAGAAGGTGGTTTCCATCGCGGCGGGACCGAACCATGTCGTGGTGGCTGATTCCGCAGGCAGAGTTTGGGGTTGGGGGTACAGCATCAACGGAATCCTGGGCTGGTCGGCCCCGTCCGATGCGGTCCCGACTCCCACCCTGGCACCTGGGCTGACCGGCATCTGGAGAGTTTCCGCGGGTGGAGACCGCTACACGTGGGAAGCCTATCCTTCCTTCAGCTTGGCTTTGGGATGGAATGGATCCCTATGGGGTATGGGCATCGCCTCCAATGGACAGATGGGCCCAGTGATAATGGCAAATTCCGGAGCGGTTCAAGTCGTCTTGGATCTCTCCACATTCCCGGCACTGACCGGGCCCGTTTCATTGCGCAGCGGAGAGGCTGCGACGCTTCTGGAATATGTCCGGATAGCGGATGGGAAGCGGATGGTCTTGGCGATGGGCTACAACCAGTACAACAGCTTGACCAACCCGATGACGAATGCAA
>CAYXXL010000217.1:0-5653 GCA_964469025.1 uncultured Fibrobacteria bacterium | reverse complement strand
TGGTACAGGCCAGGGGCAACCGTGACGACAATGGTGTCGCTGACCGTGTCCAATCCAACAGGATTGTTCGTGTGGGCGGTGTAGATGCAAGCCTGGAGGGAGGCGGGATCCACCGCCGGACAGACGATCTTCTTGGCGCCAACAGTGGCCGACAAGAGGCCAACCAGGGCCAAGGTGAACCCACCAGTTCCCCATGCCATCCGGAATCGGCCAAGTCGAATATTCATTCCGCGCTCCTGAACTCGATGGTTTCCAACATTGCCAAACTTATCGGATGCCCACTGGATCCGCAGGGCAATTCGCCCCCCGGTTCCATTGTCATGCTCTTCCCAATTCCTGGGAACGGTTTGTGGCCGCCAATACCGCCGACATCACCGCGGCCGCGAAACCGTTGTCTTCCAACGATTTAAGCCCATGGATGGTGGTCCCCCCCGGCGAGGTCACCTGACCCCGGAGGACATCCCACTCCAAGTGGGTTTCCCGCGCCAGCTGCACAGTTCCCGCCACCGTGGCCAGGGCAAGTCGGTGCGAAACGGCCCGCGGCAGCCCGGCCAGAACCCCCCCATCCTCCAGCGCCATCAAGAATTTCAGGACATAGGCGGGCCCGCTTCCGGAAAGGCCCGTCACGGCGTCCAGCTGCGATTCCAGCACGTCGACTACTTCCCCGGTGGGGGCCAGGATGGCCCGTGCCCGCGCCAAGGCGGCTTCCGAGTAGCCGTCGGTGGCGATGGCCGTGGCACCAGCTCCGACCGTGGTGGCCAAGTTGGGCATCACGCGGACCACTTGGTCGGTGCCCAACGCCGCCCGGAGTCGGCTCAAGGGAACCCCGGCCAGGATGCTGACCACCGTCACGTCCGTGCCCAGCCGCGACTTCAATTGGCCGGCGACCCCTTCCAGAAGCTGGGGTTTGATGGAAAGCAGCAGGACCCCGTTCTCGAAGCGGCCCGATTCCGGAAAATTCTTGAGCACCCCATCCCGTTCCAGCTCATGGATCTTGGACTTGTCGGGATCGATCCCGAAGATGGATACTCCCGGGTGGGCCCGTCGCAGGCAACGGGCGATGGCCCCACCCATGTTTCCGACTCCAAACACCAACACAGGAAATTCGAACGACATCCACGGCCTCCCAAACCAGCAAGATCGGACGACCGCAACACCTTCCCCGACGTCCGCAGCGGTCCTGGGGTGCCAGAGAACCGGTGAAAAAACCGGTGAACCGTACCTATTGCGTTACAAAATTGCATTCAATCCGTCGGATCGAGTCGTAGAGGAAAACATCCCGCGTTGAATCCGTACCCCACCGGAGTCCAGACCCGATGCGGCCCCGTTCCCCCATCGAGTACGGGATTCCCCGCGGTCGCGCATCCCGCTCCATGCCGGTACCGCGTCGGCGCTAACTTGGAAAAACGATGAACAAGGCCGTTGCCACTCCCCCTCTCCCGAATTCGGGCAAGTTGCCGGAGGTGTTCACATTCCTGGACCACCGCGACTTCCTGCGGGAGTGGTTCGACGCCAAGCGGAAGGGGTCCCGGGCATTCTCCTACCGGACCTTCGCTCGCAAGGCCGGCTTCGCTTCCCACGCCTTCCTCTCCGAGGTCATCCAGGGACGCCGCAACCTGTCCACGGATTCCGCGGAAAAGTGCGTGACGGCGCTGGGCCTGGCCGGCGATGCGATCCGCTATTTCCTGCTCCTCGTCCAATACGGACAGGAAGTCCATCCGGAGAAGAGACGAGATCTCCTGGCGGATCTCCTGCGGCTGCAGGCCACCCGGTCCGTGGAGAGGGTGGGTGGCAAGAAAACGGGGTATTTCGCGCATTGGATCCACATGGCGGTCCGCGAGCTGGCCGTGCTCTCCGGGCTGGACGCGAAGGGGATCGCCTCCATCCTCCGTCCTCCGTCCTCCGTCGCCGAGGTGATCGCTTCCCTCGAACTTCTGGAAAGACTCGAGCTGCTGCGGCACCGAGCCGACGGCTCCTGGGAATATTCCTTCCCCAGGCTCACCACCGGGGATGTGGACCCGGAGGTTCTCCGCACCTTGAAGCGCCAGATGATCCTCCTCGCGCAGGACAGGCTGGCGGAGCCGGAAAGCACCGACACCCACATATCCTCGCTGACGGTTTCCGTCAGCCGTCGCGGCATCTCGCGCATCCGGGAGATACTGGATCGGACGCGACGGGAGCTCCTGGCCGAAACCGCCGCCGACGAGGATCCGGCCGACCAGGTTCTCCAGGTCAACTTCCAACTGTTCCCCCTCTCGGAGAGCCTGGAAAGGTATCGTTCCCGGCATGCCTGATCTCCGATGGATCTTCCTTGCCGCAGGCCTCCTCGCCGGTTGCTCCCAACTGGGCGGGGGCACCGAGCTTCCGAGCCCGATACAGGTCTACATCTACGCATCCGTGGACACCACCCGTCCCGCCTCCGCGCGCCAGACCCGGATCTGGTCGGTGGATTCGCAGAACACGGATTCGGTCCATCTCACCTCGCGCGGACTCCTCGCGGATTCCTCCGGCATCCTGCAGCTGGCACCGGATTCGGGAACCTTCCTTTTGGAGTCCTGGATCGATCGCGATGGACCGGAATCCCTTTCATTGCATGCGACCGTCCCCGCGAATTCATTCCCCGGGGGTTCCTGTCTCCAATTGCTGGGAAGCGGCGGCTCGCTCCAGAAGCTCCGCTCCTGCGCGGACACGATGCAAAACCCCAGCAGCAGCGAAGCCGGTTCCTCCCATCCGGAACTGGTGGCCCTCGTGCGTGTCTCGGGAGGCCGGACCCATCCCTTCCGGATGCTGCGCAACGACACCACTCTCCAACTTTCGGAAATTCGGCTGTGGTCGCTGTCGCCGGGGGATTCCCTGGTCTTCCGCGGAGTGCTTCGTACGGGAGGCGGGTCCATCGGGCAGCTCCCCACGCTCATGGAAAGCTCCCGATTCGTCATCCAGGGCTGGTCCAGGTCGGTCGTGGCCCCCCGACGCATCCAGGTCCGGCGCGCGACCACCCTCCCCGACTCCGTCTGGAGCGGCATCCACGCTTGCGCCCTCAACCTCGCCGCGTTCGGTTCCAGTGTGACAACCCTCTACACCTGCCCCGAAGCCGGGATGCCCATGCCCGGGGACAGCGCGGACTTCTGGAGCGCCGTCGATTTCGTTCCCTGATTCAGGACCGGGAGAGGAACTCCTCCACCTTGTCGCTGGGCAACGGTTTGGAGAAGAGGTAGCCCTGGCCGTACTCGCAACCCAGGGCCAGAAGGCGTTCCCGCTGGATCTCCGTCTCGATCCCTTCGGCCACCACCTCCATCCCCAGGGTGTGGGCCAGGCTCACGATGGCCGAAGTGATGCGGGTCTGCTTTTCGTCATGTCCCAGCTCGTCCACGAAGGATTTGTCCACCTTGAGGGTCTGCACGGGGAACCGGCTCAGGTAGCCCAAGGACGAATACCCGGTCCCGAAGTCGTCGAGACTGAAACCCAGGCCGGTGGAACATAGCCGCTCCAGCAGTTCGGCCACCCGTTGGGGGTCCTCCGTCAGGGCGGATTCCGTGATTTCGAGCTTGATCCCCCTGGGATCGGCACCCGTCCTCAGCATGGTCTCCCGGATCCGCTCGGAGAGGTCGTCGTGGCGAAACTGCCTGACCGAGAGGTTGATGCTCATGAAGGGGGCCGCGTCGCCCAGCCGCCTTTGCCAATCGGCCTCCACACCCATCGCCTCTTCCATCACCCATTGTCCGATGTCGTGGATGATCCCCGTCCTCTCCGCGATGGGAATGAACAGTACGGGAGAAACCAGTCCCCGCGCCGGATGACGCCACCGGACCAAGGCCTCGAAACCCGCGAGCCTGCCCGTGGAAAGATGGACGATGGGCTGGTAGTGGAGTTCCAGCTGGTCCGGGACGGCCTTTCCCAGGTCCATCTCCAGGTCCACCCGATCCTTCGCCTGCTGGCTTCGTTCCTCGTCGAAGTAGGAGACGACGTCTCCGCCGCGAAGAGTCGCGTGGAAGACCGCCGACTCGCATCGGGCGAGGAGTTCCTCCGCCGGGCATTCCCCGGGTTTGGCGGAGGCGATGCCGACGGATCCCGTCAGGACGAGTTCCCTGCCTTCCAGGGGCAACGGGGTTCGCGCCACGGCGCAAAGGGTCCGGGCGATCCGATCGACGTCTTCCGGGGAATCTTCGAGCAGGACGCAGAATTCGTGGTAGGAAAGACGCCCCACCGAGGTGCCCGGAGGCAGGGCTCCGACGAGCCTGACCACCAACCCCAGCAGCAGGCGCTCGCTGACTTCCCGACCGATGGACGCCTTGACGGCTCCGAACCGGTCGAGATCCAGGATGGCGACGGTGCAAGCCTCCCGCGAAGTCCCCGAATGGGCGAGGCTCGAGGCGAGTCGGTCCACCAGGAGCCTGCGGTTGGGCAGGCCGGTGAGGGGATCGTAGAGGTTCCCGCGGAGCAACTCGTCCTCCACCCGACGCTGTTCGGACACGTCGCGGGCGACCAGGAACAGGATCCGCTTTTCCAGCGGGTGGCTTCGGCAGGCCGAAGAGAGGTGGCGCACCTCCCCGGCGGCGTTCACGGTCCGGAAGTCCACTCCCATTTCCCCGTCCCCGTCGCCGCCGGTCTTGGCGCCTTCGGCCCATGCCCGCAGGCGATCCCGGTCCTCCGGGTGCACGCAGCGTTCCAGGTATTCGGTGAAATCCAGATTTTGTCCAGCATGGCCGGTTTCCACGCCGACCACCGCCGCGTTCTCCGCGGGAATGTGGACACGCATGTTGTCCAGGTCCAGATGCCAGAAGCCGAGCTTCGCGAAGCTGCGGGCGTCGGCCAGATCCCTGCGCGAATCTTCCAGGGCGGCCAGGACCGCGTTGAGCTGGTGGGCAACCAACCCGATCTCCTCGTCCAGCGGTTCCGGCACCCTGCGACCCGCGGACTCCCCCCCTTGGACGACCCCGGCGAGATCCGCGATGAACCCTCGCAGTCTGCTGCGCAGCGATTGCCGACTCATCCCCGCATTCTCCCATTCCCGGATTGGGGAAGTGAGAAACTGGAGTATTCGACGATCTTCCTACCAACAAGGTGTACTAATCCATTTATGCGTCTCTATTTTGACCTCATTCCCGCAGCGTCGAACGATTCTTGCCTCAAACCACTTGTGATCCGACCGATTCGTTCTCAAACTTGGGGGGTATGGTGACGCGAACAAAGGCAGACTCGGCGATTCGTCACATGGACCGGTCGCTGGGACAAGCCAGGAAGCTCTCCTACCGCACCGAGGACAGGACCTCGGATCTGGTGGCCGTCCTCGCCGCCGCGGAGGAGCTGGTGGGAGCTCCCGACGTGGACACGCTCCTGCGCCGCACCGTCGAGATCGCCCGGGACACGATCGGACTCGAGCGGGTTTCCATCTACATGGAGGACGAATCCGGCACGGTGCTCCGCGGAACCTGGGGAACGGACCTCGCCGGAGCCACCACGGACGAGCGACAATACGCCTACGCCAAGGGGGAACCCGAGGAAAAGGCGCAGTCGGTGCACAAGGAAGGCGCCCGATGGCTCGTGCTGGAAGACGCGCCCTTGATGTCCTCGGAGGACGGAGAAAGCCGCATGATCCGGCGCGGGTGGTTGGCGCTGACCCCCATCCGATCCCTTCGAGATCGGAAGAGCGTCG
>CAYXXL010000216.1:0-5663 GCA_964469025.1 uncultured Fibrobacteria bacterium | reverse complement strand
CAGGTACACGATCAGGAGCGACAGGAGGAAGATCTGGACCAGGCTCCCCGAGGATTCCTCCAGGTCGCGCGAACTGCCGGCCAAGGCGGTGTGGAAGGACGGCGTCAGCGTCCGGGAGGCGATCTCGCGCATGTGCTTGACCCCTTCCCCCAAGGTGTGTCCATGCGCCAGGTCGGCGGAGACGGTGGCCGAGAACCAGCGGTTGTAGCGGGGGATCATGGGCGGTACGGGGTGTTCGACCGCCTGGTAGAGGCTGGTCACCGGGATCATCGCGCCCGTGGTGCTGCGCACCGACAGTTCCTGAAGGGCGTCCGGGCGGGCGCGATGCAGGCTGTCCAGTTCGCCGATGATCTCGTACTGCCGGTCTCCCTGCTGGTAGTAGTCCCAGTACTGTTCCGACAGCGCCCACTGCAGCGTCTGGGCCAGGACCAGCGGGGTCACGCCCAGGTTCCTGAGCCGGTCGCGGTCCACGGTGATGTCCAGTTGGGGTTTGGTGAACTTGAGGTCCACGTTCACCACGGAGAAGGTGGAATCCGCCCGGGCCGCGGCCAGGAAGTCCGGAAGCCGCAACTGGAGGGAATCCAGGTCGGAGGCCTCGATCACGAACTGCAGGGGAAGCTCGGTGCGCGTGGTGGAACGGATGCTGGGATCCTGAATCACCAAAGCCTGGGTTCCCCCCAGTCGGGACGTGATGTCCTGCACGTCGTTGGCGATCTCCTGCTGGCTCCGCGAGCGGTCCCGGGGCGAATCCAATGTCAGCGTCGCGATGCCCGTGTTGACCGCCGACGGATCCGAACCCGTGAGGACCAGTCGATTCTCGAGCTCCGGAACCTCCACCTGGATCGCGGAGTCCAGCCGCCGCATCCATCGGTCCATGTAGCCGTAGGTGGCCCCTTCCTGTCCGGTCACCTGGACCTGGACGGAGCTGCGGTCCTCCAGGGGAGCGAGTTCCACGGGCAGGATCTTCCAGCAGATCGCGATGGTGGAAACGGCTCCGACGAGGATCGCGACCGCGATCCACCTCCGTTCCAGGAACCGCACCAGGATGCTCCGGTACCCCGAGGTCATGCCCACGAAGAACGGTTCCGTGACCCGGTGGAACCAGTTGCCCTCGCCCTGCCTGCGCAGGAGGCGACTGGACAGCATGCCGGAAAGCGTCAAGGCGACGAATCCCGAGATGAGGACCGATCCTCCGATCACCACGCCGAATTCGCGGAACAGCCGGCCCGTGAATCCCTGCAGGAAGAGCATGGGGGTGAACACCGCGGCGAGCACCAGCGTGGTGGACACCACGGCGGCGAAGATCTCCTCCAGGCCGGCCATCGCCGCCTCGACGGGTCCGAGCCCCTGCTCGATCTTGGCGTAGACGTTCTCCAGGACCACGATGGCGTCGTCCACGACCAGGCCGATGGCGAGCACGATCCCCAGGAG
The DNA here is from genome assembly GCA_964469025.1 of uncultured Fibrobacteria bacterium. Taxonomy (GTDB): domain Bacteria; phylum Fibrobacterota; class Fibrobacteria; order UBA5070; family UBA5070; genus UBA5070. The sequence continues at coordinate 4,232 of CAYXXL010000216.1, read as the reverse complement.
GGTGAGGACGTTGATGGAGTAGCCTAGGATCCAGGCGAGGAAGAAGACGCCCACCAGGGAGATGGGAACGGCCAGGACCGGGATCAGGGTCGTGCGCCAATCGCGCAGGAAGAGGAAGATCACGGCGACCACCAGGAGGAAGGCGATCACCAGGGTCTCGCGCACCTCGGAGAGGGCCGTGCGCACGAATCTGGTGTTGTCGAAGGCGGCCTTCACCGCGAGATCCGGCGGGAGGTCGGCCTTCATCTTTTCCAGACGCGCGCCCACTTCGTCCGCGATGGCGATCTGGTTGGCGCCCGGCTGGGGCAGGATGGCGAGGCCGATCACGGGCCGCCCGTCCGAGCGCAGCAGGGTGCGTTCGTTCTGCGCGCCCAGGCGGACGTTCGCGATGTCGGAGATCCGAACCACCTTGCCATCCCTGGCGCGCACGATCATGTCGCGGAAATCGTCCACGCTGTGCAGTCCGGTGCGGGACAGCATGGTGACGGAGGCGATCCTTCCCTCGATGGATCCCGCGGGAAGTTCCGCGTTCTCGTCGCCTTCGGCCGTGTCCACGTCCTGGAGGGTGACCCCCAGCGCGTTCATCTTCGACGGGTCGAAGTCCAGGCGCATGGCGTATTTGCGCTCGCCCCAGAGGTCCACTTCGGCGACGCCGGGAACCGTCTGGAGCTTCTCCTGGATGAGGGTGGCCTGCGCGGAAAGGTCCAGGAGGTTCCGGGTCCGGCTGGCGACCGAAAGGAGCAGGATGGGGTCCGCGTTGGCGTCCGCCTTGGAGACCACGGGCGGAAGCACCGCTGCGGGGAGGTTCCTCTGCGCCCGGGAAACGCGGTCGCGCACGTCGTTGGCCGCGCGTTCCAGGTCGGTGCCCAGGAGGAATTCCACCTCGATGGTCACCTGCCCCTCGCTGGAACTGGACACGATGGTTCGGATCCCGTCGATGCCGTTCAGCGACTGTTCCAACGGCTCGGTCACCTGGTTCTCGATGACCTCCGCGCTGGCTCCGGTGTAGGTGGCCACCACGGTGATCAGCGGTGGATCGATGGCGGGGTATTCCCGGACCCCCAACTGCGTGAGACCGATGGCCCCCAGGAGGACGATGAACGCCGAAAGGACCCAGGTCAGGACCGGTCGGCGGATGCTGACGGTGGCGAGGCTCACCCGGGCCTCACAGGTACCGGGACGGCACGACCACCGACCCTGGTTTCACCGGCACGGCGCCGTTGCAGAGGACGGTGTCCCCGGCCTTCACCCCGGAAACGATCTCCACCGCTTCGGAGGTGCGTTGGCCCACGACCACCGGCATCGCGGTGGCCTTGCCCCCGCGAAGTACCAGCACGGACGGCCCACGCGCATCGGCCGTAAGCCCCTGGGGCGGCATCAGGATGGCGCGCGCGCTCGACAATCCGATGTGGACTTCCACGGCCGTGCCGGCGACCAGTCCCTCCATGGCGCCGTTCCAACGAGCGCGAACGGTCAGGCTCCGGGAGACGGAATCGACGAAAGGGTCGGTGGCGTAGATCTTGGCGGTGCGGAAGGCCCGGTCGCCCCATGGACGGAACTGGAGGTCCATGCCGGGATGGACCCGGGAAACGGCGTCGCTGGGGACGTCGAACTCCACCCGCAGCGGCTTCACCCGGGCCAGGGACGCCACGGTCTGGCCTACGGCCAGATACTGTCCAACAGCGACGTTGGTCAGGCCGATGCGCCCCGCGAACGGGGCGCGGATCCGGGCCTTGGCGAGCTGCGCCTCGGCGAAGGCGAGGTCCGCGGCGGCCGAGGTCCGGGCGTTGGCGGCGTCGTCCACGTCCTGCTGGGCGACGGCTTCCACCGCCAACTGCTGCTTGCGCCTCTGGAGTGTCAGTTCCTGATAGTCCGCGATCGCCTTGTCCTTGTCCCGGGTGGCCACCAGGTCCGCGTCCACCAGCTTGAGCAGGAGCTGCCCCTGCTTCACCTCCTGTCCCTCCTTGAACCCGATCGTCTCCACCCGCCCCGCGATCTCCACGCGCAGATCGACCTCGGCTTCCGGCACCAGGGTGCCCACGCCCTGGAGCGTCTGGTTCAACGCGGTGTCGCGGGCGATCCATCCCGCGATCGAGGGCGTCGGCCGCGCCTTGTCCTTGGGCTGGCCCGAGTCCTTGCAGGACCAGAGAGATGCCGCGGCGGCCAGGGTCGGCAGCAGGGCGGACGTCCGGTTTCGAATCTTCATGTTGTCTCCCGTGAGGACTGTTTCTCCGCGCGACGCTCGGCCAGTCCTTCGACCAGGGCGTACATGCACGGCACGACGAACAGGGTGAGCCCGAGGGAGACCAGCAGTCCCCCGATGATGGCGATGCCCATGGGCTTGCGGCTCTCCGAGCCTGCGCCCAGGGCCAAGGCGATGGGGAGCGTCCCCAGGACCATGCAGAGGGTGGTCATCAGGATGGGGCGCAGGCGCGCCACGGCGGCGTCCAGGGCGGCATCCTTGGGACCGAGGCCCGTGCGGCGTCTTTGGCCGGCGAACTCCACGATCAGGATTCCGTTTTTTGTCACGAGGCCCACCAGCATCACCAGGCCGATCTCGCTGAACAGGTTGAGGGTGGCGTGGAAGAGGAGGAGCGAGAGCAGGGCTCCTGCGAGGGCGAGGGGCACGGTGAGGAGGATGACGAAGGGGTCGCGGAAGCTCTCGAACTGCGCCGCGAGCAGAAGGTAGACGATGAGGATGGAGAGCAGGAACGTCTGCATGACGCTGCCCGAGGACTCCGCGAAATCCCGCGAGCTCCCCGCCAAGGTGGTGTGGAATGCCGCGGGGAGGGAATCGCGGGCGAGCTTCTGCAATTCGGCCAGCCCGTCCCCGATGGTCCTTCCGGGTGCTGGGTCGGCCGAGATGGTGGCGGCGACGTAGCGGTCGTAACGGAAGAGCTGCGGAGGCACAGGCTCCTCCCGCATGCGGATGAGGGACGCCACGGGGAGATCGGAACCTGTCCGGGTCCGCAGCCGGAGCGTCTGCAGCCCTTCGGGACTCATGCGATGGGCGCTGTCCACGCTCCCGAGGATCTGGTACTGCTTGCCCGCCTTCAGGAAATAGCCCCACCGTTCCTCGGAGTATCCGGATTGCAGGATCTGGGCCACCTGGTACGGGGTCGCCCCCAGGTCCCTCAACCTGTCGCGGTTCACAGTGATGTCCAGCTGGGGGTTGGTGAACTTCAGGTTGATGTCCACGGCGGAGAAGGTCGAATCCTGGCGCACCCGCCCCAGGAATCGCCCCAGGGTGCGCCGCATGTCCTGGATGTCGGGAGCCTGGAGCACGAACTGGATGGCCAGGGAAGAACGCCCGCCCATGCGGATGCTCGGATCCTGGATCACGAAGGTGGCGGCTCCGTCCACCTTGGCGACCACGGCCTGCAGGGCGCGCGCGATCTGCTGCTGCGTGCGGTGGCGCTCCGCGGGAGGCTTGAGCATTAGGCGGATGATCCCGGTATTGGGCGTCCCTCCGTACGAGCCCGTGACCTCCTGCATCACGCTCTGCTCGGGGACCGCCGAGTCCACCGCGTGGGCCAGCCGCTGCATGAATTCGTCGGTGTAGGCGAAGGGAGCCTTCGGGACCGGTCACGCTGAGCAGGATGGCGCTCCTGTCCTCGAGGGGAGAGAGTTCCTTGGGAACCGCCTTGAAGGCCGCCACGGTGGCCACCAGGGTCGCCGCGATCACGAAGATCGCGATCCATGGCCGGCGCAACGCCCAGGAAAGCGATTTCCTGTATGCCTCGCTCATCCCGCTGAAGAACGGTTCGGTCGCGCGATACAGGCGATTTTCCTGCCCGTGCGGTCGCAACAGGCGGCTTCCGAGCATGCCTCCCAGGGTGAGGGCGATGAAGCCCGAGATCAGCGCGGATCCCCCGATCACCACGCCGAATTCGCGGAAAAGATGGCCGGTGAAGCCGGGCAGGAACAGGAGCGGGGTGAACACCGAAGCCAGGACCAGCGTGGTGCTGACGACCGCCGAGAAGATTTCCTGCACCCCGGCTATGGCCGCGGCGCGGGGAGCCAATCCGGATTCGATCTTGGCGTAGATGTTCTCCAGCACCACGATGGCGTCGTCGACCACCAGTCCGATGGCCAGGACGATCCCGAGCAGGGTCAGGACGTTGATCGTGTAGCCCAGGACCCACACCACGAAGAACACGCCGACCAGGGAGATGGGGACGGCGATCACCGGGATCAGCGTGGTCCGCCAGTCCCGGAGGAACCCGAAGATC
>CAYXXL010000215.1:0-5671 GCA_964469025.1 uncultured Fibrobacteria bacterium | reverse complement strand
GGGTTCGCCCCGGGTGGAACAGGCGGGGCAGATCTTCCGGACCAGTCGCTGCGCTGCCACCCCCAACACCGCCGAGGCAACCAGGAAACGCGGCACCCCGAGGTCGGATAGCCGGGTGATGGCTCCCACGGAGTCGTTGGTGTGCAGGGTGCTGAAGACCAGGTGGCCCGTCTGCGCGGCCTGGACCGCGATCCCCGCCGTCTCCGCGTCGCGGATCTCGCCCACCAGGATCACATCCGGATCCTGGCGCAGGATGGAGCGCAAGGCCTCGGCGAAGGTCAGCCCGGCTTTTTCCAGGATCTGGACCTGGTTGGCCCCGCGCAGGCGGTACTCGATCGGATCCTCGATGGTGGTGATGTTGATGTCGCGCGGCAGCATGCGCTGGAGCGCGGCGTAGAGGGTGGACGATTTCCCGGAACCGGTGGGGCCGGTCACGAAGATCATCCCCTGGGGGCGGTCGCACAGGGCCTCGAAGACGGTGCGGATCCGCGGCGGCATGCCCACGTGTTCGAGGTCCACCACCGATGCGTTCTGGCGCAGGAGACGAAGCACCACCTTCTCGCCCAGGCGCGTGGGAAGCGTGGACACGCGGACATCCATGGTCTCGCCCTGCCACAACCTCTGGATGCGGCCGTCCTGGGGGAGCCGCTTCTCGGCGATGTCCAGTTCGGCCAGGATCTTGATGCGGCTGGTGAGGCTCGCCTGCACCCAGCGCGGGAGCACCAGGAATTCGCGCAGCAGGCCGTCGCGGCGAAGCCGCACCACCACTCCGTTCTCTTCCGGCTCCAGGTGGATGTCCGTGGCCGCGAGCCGAAGGGCCTCGTCGAAGATGTGTTCGGCCAGGCGAACCACCGGTTCGGCTTGGGACTTGCGGCGGATCTCGTCGAGGGTCGAACCTTCTCCCACCGCGATCTCCTCCTCGGCGAGGTGGGACAGGACTCCTTCCTCGCCGGCCGCCGCCCGTTCGCCGCGCAGCACCGCCAGGGCGTGCTGGATGCGCTCGCCAGCGTTTTCCCAGTGCTGGGGTTCCACCTCGAGTTCGGCGAGGTGGGTGGCCCATTCCAACGCCTCGGGATCGGCCTCGGCGGCGAAGGCGAGGACGGTCCGGCCATCCTCCAGGCGGATCGGCAAGGCTTCGCGCCGCAGGCAGAAGTCGTGGCCCAGCCGCCGCAGGAGATCGGGATCGGGGTGCAGGGCGGATTCGGTGTCGGTCATGGGGGGCTCACACGGTCTTGAGGTATTCTCCGATCTCCTTGAGGACCTCTGGGCGCGGTGCCCGGATGGAAAGGTCCTTGAGCTCGGACTTGGGGACGAATCGGATGTGGATGAAGCGCCGCAGAAGCGACATGGGGAGCTTGCTGCGGCTGCGCAGGAGGGCCGCCGGCACGCCCTTGTTCTGGTGCCCGGTGTGCAGGTCGCGCTTGGTCGCGATCGTGGACAGGATCTGTAGCGACCGGGAATTGACCACCACGCACTCCACCAGCCCGGGCACCCGGACGCACCTGGGATTGGCCAGGAAGCTCGCGATGAGGGTGTCGCGCGTGATGTTGGACAGCACCAGTCCCTTCCAGTCCGGTGGAGGAGGCTTCCGCCCCGAACCCAGGTCCACGCTGGCGGTGTGCTCGTCCAGAAGCGCGGGCAGCACCAGATCCGACGCCTGGAAGGAGATGCCGCGGGCCTCCGTCCGCACCCCGGCTCTCGCGAGAAGCTTGGCCACCGCGGGCGGAAGGGGGCAGCTCAACTTCCATCGCGCCTGATGGTCGGCCGCCCGGAACCAGAACAGCGCCATCTCCAGCCAGGCGGCTTCCGGCTGGGGGAGGCGCAGGGACCGGCCCAGGGTCAAGAGCGCGGAGATCATCGGGGGATCCAGCTGGAGCCTGCGCTGGACGGCCCACAGCTCCGGGAGCTCGGACATGCCCGGCATTTCGCGGGCGACCCGCTCCAGCCGATCGAATTCCTTCTGGCCCAGGAACTTGAGCAACCCGAGGTCCGGCTCCTGGGAGGCGCCTTCCTCCGATTCCCGGTGCAGGGTGTCCAGCCGGTCGGCGAGCTCGTCGTGGATGCGCAACAGCGGAAGGAGCCGGGCCATGCCCTTCATGTCGTAGGGGTCTGCCGTGTCCGCGAGATGGCTGCTGCGCTGGCGAAGGCATGTCGCCTCGGCGGGCAGGACGGAAATCGTCTGCGGATCCGGGAAGATTCCGGTTTCCACGGAACGCGCGAGGCTCGCGCGGAAGGCATCCAGGTCGGCCCCGGCCCAGGTCGCGAGAACCGATTCGATCTCGGGCGGGAACGCCTCCCCGATGGATCGCCGCGCCAGCAGGCGGGACAGATTCTGGAGCCGCTGCACCTTCTGGACGTGCGCTCGCCAAGTGGTTCCCACGTGCAGCAAGGTCCGCAGGACCTGTTCGCCCTGCGGATCGGATCCCAGCAGGGTCTGGAGGGCGGGCGACAGGAACCGTTTCTTGGTTTCCGGGATCTCGATGTTCTTGAGGATCTCGGCGATCCGCTCGCACCGGTCCGGCTCCTGGATGGACGGGTCGGCGGCGACCAGCGACGGCTCGAAGCTCACTCCTTGCCGCGTCTCCATGCGCGCAGGTCCACCGTGTTGCCGCCTTTCTTCATCCCGCTGGCGCGTTCCAGGATCTGGCGCTCCTGGCGCGAAAGGCTCCCCATGCCGTACTTGGAGATCTTGGCCAGGATGGGATCGACGCGCGAATCGAAGAACTCCTGCCCGCTGACCAGCTCTTCCACCGCCTTGCGGGTGCGACGCTCGTCGCCCAGGTTCTTCCGCCTCGCCCACAGGTCGCTGACCGGTCCGTCCAGCGCGAGGAACACCCATCCGCCCAGGATGCCGAAGAGGTGGGTGAGGTGCGCGACGCCGCCTCCCAGGCTCCCCCCGCTCATGCCGGAAAGCAGCGCGATGCCGCCCATGATCCAGACCGCGATGCGCGCGGGCACCGGAACGATCAGGAACAGGTAGATGGGCACGTCCGGATAGAATCGCGCGAAGGCGAGGAGAATGCCGTACAGGGCTCCCGAGGCGCCGATGATGGGCACGAATCCGGTGCCGCCCCACAGGTAGAAGAGTCCGGAAAACAGTCCGGCGGTGACGCCCGAAACCAGGAACAGGGAAAGGAATTTGCCCTCCCCGAGCCGTTGCGCCACCGGCTGCCCGAACACCCAGAGGCACCACATGTTGAAGAAGATGTGGAGGAAGTTCTCGTGCAGGAAGATGTAGGTGAAGACGCGCCAGAACTGGCCGTGCCCCCAGACCTTGGCCGGAATCAGCGCCCCGTAGTAGTCCAGGAACCCAGCCGGAAGCAGTCCGAACGATTCGGCCAGGGTCTGGATCGCGAACACGCCCACGCACAGGATCAGGAGATTGCGCACCACTTTGGAGGACTGCGACGGAAACATCGTTAGGTCTTCCCTTGGAAACGTTCGCGAAGGGCCTGGGCAACAGGAGGTGGCACGAAAGGCGAGACATCTCCCCCCAACCGGGCGATGTCCCGCACCAGGGTGGAGGTGAGCCCCAGGTGCTCTTCCCTGCACGGAAGGTATACAGTCTCGATCTGGGGGGCCATCCTGCGGTTCATCAAGGCGATGGATTGTTCGGCCTCGAAATCGCCCACTTGGCGCAGTCCGCGCAGGAACACGGTGGCGCCGAGGCGACGGGCGAGTTCCACGGAAAGTCCGTCCCACGCCTGGACCTGCACGTCGTGGATGCCCGCGGACTCGAGCGAGGCCTGGAAGAGCCGGACGCGTTCCTCGGCGGAAAACAGCGGAGTCTTGCGGGAATTGACGGCCACGACCACGTGGAGGCGTTCGAACAGTTTCCGACCCCGTGTCACCAGGTCCAGATGGCCCAGGGTGGGAGGGTCGAAGGACCCGGGATGGAGGGCAATGGGCATGAGAGGCACCAAAGTTAGAACCTGGACCGGTGCGCCACGGGGCTTGTGAAATTCCTTCCCCCAGATCGGACGCCGGTTCGAAAGTCCTTTGTAGACTTCGAACCATGAGCGGACCGTCACCCAAGACCACGGAACAGGGAACGGCGACCATGCCCTCCCGAGTGCAGCGCACCCAAGGCAAGTTCGCCGAGGATCTGGCATGGCTCATGATGAGCTTCCGCCAGGTTCTCGAGGAACTGGGCGAGAAGGATCTGGCGGCCCAGTTGCCGTGGATCGGACAGGAGTCCAGGCAGGACATGCCCACGCCGGAGCGGCTTGCCCAGGCGTATTCCATCTGCTTCCAGCTCTTGAACAAGGCCGAGGAGAACGGGGCGGCCCAGATGAGGCGCGCGGCCGAAGAGGATTTCGGGCTCTCCCACGAACGCGGACTCTGGGGGCAGGCGTTGTCGGATCTGGTCCAGTCGGGGACCGGGGTCGACCGGATCGCCGAGCGGGTCGCCGAGATCTCCGTGGAGCCGGTCCTGACCGCGCACCCCACCGAAGCCAAGCGCGCCACGGTGCTGGAACAGCACCGCGAGCTCTACCTGCTCCTGGTGAAGCTGGAAAACAAGATGTGGACCCCGGTGGAGCGCTCCCGTATCCGCGAGGACGTCCTGGACGTGCTGGAGCGGCTGTGGCGCACCGGGGAGATCCTGCTCCAGAAGCCGGACCTGCGCGCCGAGTTGCAGAATGTCCTCCACTACCTCCGCCAGGTCTTTCCCGAAGCGCTGCCCCAGTTGGACGACCGCCTGCGCGCCGCCTGGGACCACGCCGGCCTGGACGGGTCCCTGCTGGCCGACCCCTCGCGGTTTCCCCACCTCCGCATGGGCTCGTGGGTGGGAGGGGACCGCGACGGCCACCCCCTGGTCACCGCCGACATCACCCGCCTGGCCCTTTCGGAACTTAGGCTTTCCGCGTTGCGCCTCCTCCGCGAGAAGCTGGTGCGCCTGGGATCCCGCCTTTCTCTCTCCCGGCTCCTGCAAAGCGCTCCCAAGGAGCTACTGGACCGGGTGAAGTCCCTGGCGGACTCGCTGGGCACCCAGCTCGCCGAGCCCCAGCTTTCCCGGAACCCCGACGAACCCTGGCGCCAACTCGTGAACCTCATGGTCCTGGCACTGCCCCTGGACCCGGAAAGCCCCGAAAGCGGGAAGGAGTCGCGCCACCCGGGAGCCTACCGGGAAGGACAGGAACTGTCCAAAGACCTGGCGATCCTGGACCGGTCGCTTCGCGCCGCCGGCGCGGGCCGGCTCGCCGACCTGGAAGTCTTCAAGCTGCGCCGCCACCTGGACGTGTTCGGGTTCCACCTGGCCCAGTTGGACGTCCGCCAGAATTCGGCCTTCCACGACAAGGCGGTGGAACAGCTCCTGGCGGCGGCGGGATTCCCCGAGACGGATTTCGGATCCTGGTCGGAGGAGAAGAGGGTCGCCTTCCTGGAGGGCGAACTGCACAGCCTCCGGCCGTTCGCCCTTCCCGGCACGCCCCTGGGTCCCGAGGCGAAGGCGGTGGTGGAGAGCCACCGCGTGATTTCCAACCACATCGCGGACTGGGGCATGGCCGGGGTGGGCACCTTCATCGTGTCCATGACCCGGAGCTTCTCGGATCTGCTGACGGTGTTCCTGCTCGCCCGCGAGGCCGGACTCCTGGTCCAGACCCCGGACGGACTGGTCTGCCAGGTCCCGGTTTCGCCGTTGTTCGAGACCATCGAGGACCTGGAGGCGTCG
>CAYXXL010000214.1:0-5709 GCA_964469025.1 uncultured Fibrobacteria bacterium | reverse complement strand
GTCGTCTTCCGTGACCGTTCCCCGCACCGCAAGCACGCCACCGCCCGTCGCCACCGCATGGAAGCGCTTGTAGGCCGGGGGCCAGAAAATCGTGTCCGCGATCCCGCTCTGGTCGGACAGCGACAGGAACAGCATCGGTTCTCCCGTTTCGCGCACCCGGTGCACGCGGCTGGCCACCGGCACCCCCACGATCCGCACGGATTTCCCGGCGAATTCCGGAAGCCGTGCCGCCGCCACCGCTCCCAGACTTCCCGCCAACCGCCCCAACGGTTCCAATGGGTCGGCCGAGACGGAAAATCCCGCCAGACGCAGTTCGTCCAGGGTTCGCCGGAAGGGCGACTCCTCCGGGATCAGGTCCAGATGCCCCGGAGGTCCAGGCTCCTGGAACAGATCCGCGGAATTCGGCCGACCGGGAGCCACTCCCAGTTCCGCGAGCCAGGCCAGGGTGCGGGTGCGGCACAGTCCGAAGGCATCGAAGGCGCCGACCTGCGCGAGGGCTTCCAGCTCCGCCTTCCCCGCCACCGGCAGGCGCCGCCGGAACTCCGGCAGATCGCGAAACGGCCCGTTGCGCCGGCGTTCGGCTTCCAGCGCCTCCACCGTGGAGGATCGCACGCCTTGCACATGCTGGAATCCCGCGCGGATCCAATCGTCGCCGCCGAAATGCCGCCAGCGCGACTGGTTCACGTCCCAGGGCAGGAGCCGGATGCCGGCGCGGCGCACCTCGCCCACGTAGGCCGCGGTGGGATAGTAGCCGTGGTCGTTGGCGATCACCGCGGCCCAGAATCGCGCCGGGTGGTGGCGCTTGAGCCAGGCGCAGCGGAAGGAGAGCTGTGCGTAGGAAAGGGAGTGGCTCTTGCAGAAGGAGAAGCCCCGGAAACTGTCCACCCTCTTCCAGAGCTCTTCCGCCTGCGCCCGCGACAGGCCCTGGTGCGCCATGCATCCCTCCATGAACATTTGCGCGGTGCGATGGTACTCCGCGGGCTCGCCCTCGTGCTGGCTGTTCATCATCTTGCGCACGCGGTCGGCCTCGGAGAAGGGCAGGCCCGCCACTTCCACGCAGATGCGCGTGACGTCCTCCTGGAACACGCAGACGTCGTGGGTCTGGTCCAGGATGCCGCGCAGGCTGTCGTGGAGCCAGTCCCAATCCATCCGTCCCTCCGCAGCCTGGCGGTGGCGCTCGGCGAAGACGCGCGCGTAGGCCGTGCCCGCGGGGCGCACCAGGCTGGAGGTGATTCCGATCTCCTCGAAGGTGCTCGCCCTGGTCTTGCGGTTGAGCCGCATCTGGGCCGGCGATTCGATGCAGAAGACCCCGCGTGTGCCGCCCTCCTCCATCATCCGGCGCACTTCGGGATCGTCCTGGACCTTGGCCAGATCCCACAGTTCCGGATCGGCCTCGCCCTGTTCGCGCAGCATCTCCAGGGCGTCCCGCATCACGGACAGGCTCCCGTTGCCCAGGATGTCGAACTTCACCAAACCCAGGAACTCGATGCCTCCGTGCATGTCGATCTGGCTGATGACGCGGTCCGTGCCGCCCCCGCTGCGCTGGCAGGAAACGTGGCGCCAGATGGGATCGTCGGTGACCAGGACTCCCCCCGGATGCTGGCCCAGGAAATGCGGCCTCCCCTGCACGCTCGCGGCTAGGGCGGCCACGCGCTCCAGGCCGGGATCCACCTCCGCGACGCGCTCCAGCCAATGGGTGCCGGGCCGCAACGGCGCTTGGCGCAGGCGGTGGAAGACCTCCCCCACCTGGTCTTCGGAATACCCCAGCACCTTGGCGGTCTCGCGGAAGGCGGCGCGGCGGCGGAAGTGGTGGGTGGCCGCCAGGATGCACACATGGTCTTCGCCGTAGGTGTCGAAGAACCACTGCAGGACCTGGGGGCGCTCGTCCCATCCGAAGTCGAGGTCGGCGTCCGGCGGGCTGGTGCGGTCTTCGTTGAGGAAACGCTCGAAGTAGAGCCCGTAGCGGATGGGGTCCAGGTCCGATGCGTCCAGATTGTAGAGGGTCAGGCAGTTGGCGGCGGATCCGCGCAGGATGGAGCACTCGCGCCCGCCGCGAAACCCTCCGGCGAAACGCTGGGCGACCGCTTCCCGGATCCGGCGGACCATCAGGAAATATCCCGCGTAGCCGGTGCGGCGGATCACGTCCAGCTCCTTGGACTGCAAGACCCGCGCCGTCGCCCACTCCGGCTTTCCCCCGTAGTTCCGCTCCAGTCCTTCGTGGGCCAGTCTGGAGAGCCACGAGTCCTCGTCGTGGCCCGCGGGGACGTCCACGCCGGGGAGGATCCAGGGGGAAGAGGCCAGGTCGTCGCGGCAGGAATCGGCAACATGCTCCGCGATCTCCAAGGCGCGCGGATGGCGGGCGTAGAGCTCGCGCAGGCGCGAGGGGGGCAGGAGCCACGCGGCGGGCGCGGCCACCTGGGCTGGACCCAGCCGCGAGAGGTCGGTGTTGGCGGCGATGGCGCGCAGGAGGCGGTGCAGTTCGTGGTCGGACGGATCCAGGAACCAGCAGTCGTGCGCGACCGCGGCCTCCAGGCCTTCCTTTTGGCAGATCTGCTCCACCGCCTTCGAACGGGCGGCGGCGGCGGCATCCGTCAGGCACAGCTGGCCGAACAGGCTGGACCGCAGCGGGGTGCGCGAGAGCCGCTGCAGGAGCTGGGGGTGCGGGCACAGGGCGAACAGGTGCGGGAATGGACGCGCAAACAGGTCTTCCAGGTCCGGGCCGCGCCGACGCAGGTTGTGGAAGGAGGCCAATTCGCAAAGGTCGCCGTAACCGGCGGCGTCGCGGGCCAAGAGGACCAGGCGGAGGGTGGGATCCCGGGCATCGGCCAATTCCAGCCCCAGGATGGGCCGGATCCCCTGGGCGCGGCACTCCTGCAAGAACAGGATGCTCCCGGCCATGCTGTTCACGTCCGTCAGGGCCAACGCGGGGTAACCCAGGGCGCGGGCGCGGGACACCAGTTCGCGGACGGAGGGAACGCCCCGCAGGAGGCTGTGCGTGCTGTGGACTTGAAGAGGAGCCAAGGGCATGGATGCAATCTACTCGATAGTGCTCAAAAGAGCAACTGAACTTTTGGACAGAACCTCCAAGTTCTTGTCAGGGAGGGAATTAAGGCCGATCACTCCCGGAGACGCCTTTCACCACCACCACCGATCTGAGAGAGATTCGCATTCCTTTGTACATTGAACGGGAAAGGTCGCCCAGCTTCGCCACCATTGCGAATGCGCAAGACGGCGGAGTAGGAGTAGAATGACCATCGATGGTGGATCAAGGAATCGCTTTGGCGACCCAGTCCGACGATAGGGCGGCCCCGGCCAAGTCGCCTCGCTTTTGCGAGGACGACGGCTTCGGTCGGGAGTTGCGCCGTCGCGTGGACGCCTACTTCCGGGAAAGCGGAAAGCGCGAGCGGGACGTGCCCAGCATGCTTTCCAAGAGCGCCTTGGTGCTGGGCTTCACCGCGTCCGTCTACGTCCTTCTGGTGTTCTTCGCCCACGCATGGTGGCAGACCATCCCCCTCGCGGTCCTCATGGGCTTGTCCGCGGCCGCCATCGGGTTCAACATCCAGCACGACGGCGGCCACCGCGCCTATTCCAACCACCCTTGGCTGAACGTGGCCAGCGCCGCGACCCTGGATCTCATCGGTGCCAGCTCCTACATGTGGCGTTGGAAGCACGGCCTGTTCCACCACCAGTACGTCAACCTCGCGGGCCACGACGCCGACATCGACCTGGGAGTCTTCGGGCGGCTGTCCCCCCAGCACCGCCGGCGCTGGTACCATCGCTGGCAGCACCTGTACCTCTGGCCCCTGTACGGGTTCCTCGCGCTCAAGTGGTGGAGCTACGACGATCTCAAGGATGTCCTGACAGGCCGGCTCGGATCCCACAAGGTGCCGCGTCCCGCTGCCTGGGAACTGGTCGGCTTCGTCCTGGGCAAGACCGTCTTCCTGACCCTGGCCCTGGTGGTGCCTCTGCTCCTGCATCCGGTCTGGCCGGTCCTGTTCCTTTTCTGCCTCGCGAGCCTGGTCCTTGGAACCGCCTTGAGCGTGGTGTTCCAACTCGCCCACGTGGTGGAGGAGGCCGATTTTCCCTCCATGCCCGCGCAAGGCCCCCTGGATGCGGGATGGGCCGCCCACCAGGTGCGCACGACGGTGGATTTCTGCCGCGGGAATCCGGTGGTCACCTGGCTGGTGGGGGGACTGAACTTCCAGATCGAGCACCACCTGTTCCCACGCGTCTGCCACATCCACTATCCGGCCATCTCCAAGGTGGTGGAGCGGACCTGCCGGGACTACGGCGTGGCCTACCGCGAACACCGCACCTTCCTCGCCGGCATGGGCTCCCACTACCGCTGGCTGCGCCGCATGGGGAGGCTCGAAGCCGCCGCGTGAACCGGAAGGCTTCCTCCCCTTTCTAGCTTGGCGTCCCCGCACCGGGCGAGTCCGCACGGTGCGCAGACACCCTCACACGGAGAGACCGCCATGGAACCCCTGAAGCTCACCCTGCCCGACGGATCGGAAAAGCAGGTGGCTTCCGGCACCACCGGGTACGACGTCGCCCTCTCCATTTCGCCGCGCCTGGCCGACGCGGCCGTGGCCGTGACGCTGGACGGAGCGTTGCTGGACCTGCACCGCGAGCTGCCTTCCGGCGGGGCGTTCAGGATCCTGACCACGCGCGACCCCGAGGCCTTGGAGATCGTGCGCCACTCCAGCGCCCACCTGATGGCCCAGGCCATCGTGGAACTGTTCCCCGGCACCAGGCTCGCCATCGGACCCAACATCGAGAACGGGTTCTACTACGACCTGGACAGCCCCCACAAGTTCTCGCCGGACGACTTCGAGAAGATCGAAGCCCGCATGAAGGAGCTGTCCGGACGGAAACTGGACGTCCGCCGCCACGCGATCGACCGGCTGGAAGCCATCGAGAAGTGGGGCGAGCAGAACGAGCCCTACAAGGTGGAGATGATGCGGGAGTGGACCGACCCCACCGTGTCGTACTACACGCAGGGGGACTTCTTCGATCTCTGCCGCGGACCCCACGTGCCGCACACGGGGTTCCTGGGCAACGTGAAGCTGCTCTCCGTGGCCGGCGCCTACTGGCGCGGCGACGAAAAGCGCCCCATGCTGCAGCGCATCTACGCGACAGCCTTCCACGACAGGAAGGCACTGGACGCCCACGTGGCGTCCATCGAGGAGGCCAAGAAGCGCGACCACCGCGTGATCGGGCGCAAGCTGGAACTGTTCCACCTCCAGGACGACGTTCCCGGCATGATCTTCTGGCACCCGCAGGGCTGGACGCTGTACCGCACGCTGCAGAACTACATCCGCGAAAAGATCGAGGCCGAAGGCTACGTGGAGGTCCACACCCCCAGCGTGATGAGCAAGACGCTGTGGGAGAAGTCGGGCCACTGGGACAAGTACCAGGAGAACATGTTCGTGACGGAATCCGAGAAGCGGATCTACGCCATCAAGCCCATGAACTGCCCCGGCCACATCCAGATCTTCAACCAGGGGCTGCGCTCCTACCGCGAGCTTCCGCTGCGCATCGCGGAGTTCGGCTCCTGCGTCCGCAACGAGCCTTCCGGCACGCTGCACGGCATCATGCGGGTGCGCGGCTTCGTCCAGGACGACGCACACATCTTCTGCACTCCGGAGCAGATCGGATCCGAGGTCGCCAGTTTTTGTCGCCTCCTGAAGGAGGTCTACGCCGACTTCG
>CAYXXL010000213.1:0-5718 GCA_964469025.1 uncultured Fibrobacteria bacterium | reverse complement strand
TACGAGATTGGTCAGTGACTGGAGTTCAGACGTGTGCTCTTCCGATCTCCGGCAGGGAGGTCGGAAACGGCGGCGACGCAAGCGAACCCGTCCAGATCGGGCAAGGCTGGATTCACGCCCACGACATCGTGCCCGGCCTCCCGCAGCCGATGCAGCGCCATGTTCGCGTACCGATCCGGTTTGGGGCTGGCCCCCAGAACCGCAACCTTCAATTGCCCCCCTTTCCTGCCATTCACGCGACCAGAAATCGATTCCGAGCGAGGGGGATGCAGACGCCGCGACACGACCCCGAAGCCGTCCCTCCGGACGGCGAGAGGGGAGGGGAGCAAGTATGCGCCCCCGCAGCCGGAATCAGTGCTGCTCGATGCGAACGTCGCCGAACTCCTTGAGCTTCGCGAACACGTAGTCGCGGATCTCCTCCAGCCTGGCCCGGGTCCTGGCCTCGAAGCGCAGGACCAGGTCGGGCTGGGTGTTGGAGGCCCGCACGAGCCCCCATCCGTCGGGGAACACGATGCGCACGCCGTCGATGTCGATGGTCTCGTGGTTGCGCTTGAACCACTCCGCGACCGCGTGCGCGATGCGGAACTTTTCGGCATCGTTGGTGCACTGAGCGCGGATCTCGGGCGTGGACGGGTAGAAGGGGATGTCCGACGACAGTTCCGAGAGCTTCACGCCGGATTTCTCCAGGAGTTCCAACAGGCGCAGTGTGGCGTACATGGCGTCGTCGAAGCCGTACCAGCGGTCGGCGAAGAACATGTGGCCCGAGACCTCCCCGGCGAGGGGGGCTCGCGTCTCCCTCATCTTCTGCTTGAGGAGGCTGTGGCCCACCTTCCACATGATGGGCTCGCCTCCGGCCTGACGGATCCCGTCCACGAGGGCCTCGGAGCTCTTGACCTCGAAGATGATGGGACTGCCGGGATGTTCGGCCAGGATGGGCCGCGCCATCAGGAGGGTGAGGATGTCCCCCGGGATCCACCGCCCCTTGTCGTCGATGACCCCCAGGCGGTCGCCGTCGCCGTCGATGCCGATCCCGACATCGGCTCCGTGCTCCACGACGGCCTTCTGCAGATCGACCAGGTTCCGGGGCACGGTGGGGTCGGGATGGTGGTTGGGGAACGTGCCGTCGACGTCGCAGAAGAGCCGGACCACGTCCACGCCCAGCTCCTCGAGCAGATCGGGACCGAAGATGGCCCCCGCGGCGTTGGCCGCGTCGTAGACGACCTTGAGCCGCCTTCTGCCCTTCCCGAAGGAAAACTCGCTCCGCAGCCGCTGCTTGTAGTCCGCGATCAGGTCGTGCTCGCGCAGGCCGCCGTGTCCCGTCGACCACTCGCCCGTGGAGGCGAGGTCGTGCAGGCGACGGATTTCGTCACCTCGGATGGTGGATTTCCCGATGCCGAGCTTGAAGCCGTTGTATTCCTTGGGATTGTGCGAAGCCGTGACCATGGCGGCCCCGTCGACGGGCAGGAAGAAGGCCGCGAAGTAGCTGACGGGAGTCGTCACGATCCCGATGTCCACGACGTGGACCCCGCCGTCGCGCACCGCGCGGATCAGGTTCGCCTTGATTTCGCGCGTGGAGAGGCGCACGTCGCCGCCGATGGCCACCGCCTTCGCCCCGGCCTCGGCCAGCAGGGTGGCGTAGGCGCGACCGATCGCGTACACCGCCGCGGGCGAAAGGGATGGATCGACCAGTCCGCGGATGTCGTTTTCGCGGAATATGGTGGAATCGAGCGCCATTTCAGTTCTCCGGTTGGATGATCGTCCCCTTGGGGATCACAACGATGCCTTCCTCGGAAACGTGGAAGCGCTCTGCGTCCTTTTCGAGGTCGAAACCGATCCTGGCACCAGGGGGAATCCTGACGCCCTTCTCGACGATGGAACGACGCACCTTGGCGTGGCGACCGACCTGGACGTCGGGGAAGAGGATGGATTCCTCCACCTGCGCGTAGCTGTGGACGAAGCAATGCGGCGCGAGCACGGACGTGTTCACGGTTCCGCCCGACACGATGCAGCCGTCGGAGATGATGGAGTCGTAGGCGGAACCGCGCCTGGGGGGGTCGCCTTCGCCCTCGTTGAACACGAACTTGGCCGGGGCCGCGTTCCAGTTGATGGTGCGCAGGGGCCATTTGTGGTTGTACAGGTTGAACTCCGGACTCACCTTGACCAGGTCCAGGTTGGCCTCGAAGAGGGCGGAAAGCGTCCCGACATCCCGCCAATACGCGTTGCTCTCGCCGGGGATGCGGTTGGTGGTGAAGTCGTAGACGTACACCGGATAGGTGTGGTAGATGTTGGGGATGATGTCCTTGCCGAAGTCGTGGGCCGAGTTCTTCACCGCGTCGGCCATGAGCTCCCGCACCAGGAACTTGGAGTGGAACAGGTAGTTCCCCATGGAGCAAAGCGCCCAACCGGGCCGACCCGGCATGGTCTTGGGGGATTGCGGCTTCTCCTCGAAGCCCACCATCCGACCTTCCTCGTCGATCTCGATGACCCCGAACTCGGAGGCCTCCTCGATGGGCACGGGAAATGCCGAGACCGTGCACAGGGCGCCCTTGGACATGTGGAAATCGACCATCTGGGTGAAGTCCATCTTGTAGATGTGGTCTCCCCCGAAGACCGCGACGAGGTCGGGCCGCTCGTCGGTGAGCAGGTTGACGTTCTGGAAGATGGCGTCCGCCGTTCCGCGGTACCAGTCGGTTCCGGTGCGCATCTGCGCCGGCACCAGATCCACGTACTGGTCCAATGTGCGGTTGAGCGACCACGCCGTCTGGACATGCCGGTTCAGCGAATCGCTCTTGAACTGGGTGAGGAGCTTGATCTTGTGGATCCCGGAATTGACGAAGCTGTTGAGGACGAAGTCGATGATCCGGTACTTCCCACCGAAGTGGACGGCGGGTTTCGCCCGGTCGGCGGTCAAGGGCCAAAGGCGCGAGCCCTGCCCCCCTGCCATGATCATGCCCAACACGTTGCGGTACACTGGATCTCCTCCTGGTGGGGACTGGACAAACATAGGAACGCCGATGGCGCGTTCAGCTTGCCAATTCGGCCCCCAGGATGTCCAGCAATTCCTTTCGAGCCCTTTCGAAATCGTCGTTGACGAGTCGATGACGGAAATTTCCCATCTGGGCGGCGGCGAGCTCCGCGCGCGCGTTGTGCAGGCGCACCTGGATGACTTCCTCGGGATCCGTGCCGCGTCCCCGCAGCCGCCGCTCCAGTTCCACGAACGAGGGCGGCAGGATCAGGATGCCGAGGTTATCCGGATAGACCTGGTCGAAGCGGCGCTTTCCGAAGACGTCTAGGTCGAGCGCCACGTGTTCTCCCTTGGCGGTGGTCCGGTCCAGGAAGGGGCGCGGCGTTCCGTAGAGGTTCCCGTGGACCTCGTTCCATTCCGCGAGTTCGCCGGAGGCGATCATGGCCTCGAATCCTTCGCGCGTCAGGAAGAAGTAGTGGACCCCGTCCACCTCGCGGGATCGCGGCGCCCGGGTCGTGGCCGAGACCGAGTAGCGCAGTTTGGGGATGGCTTCCATGGCGGCGGCGATCAGCGAACTTTTCCCGGCCCCGGAAGGTGCCGAAAACACCACGAGCCTGCCCTTGCTCACTTGCGCGCCTCGAGTTTCACCTCGGCGGTCTTCATCCGCGTTTCGATGGCTTCCAGCTCCGACAAGCGGTCCAGATGGTGCCCGCACACGGACAGGATCCGCAGGACCGCCGCCGATCCGGCGACATGAAGGCCCGCGAGCACCAGGCACAGGACTCCGACGACGACGGGTTGCAGGTCGAAGGGGCTCACCAGAATCCTCCGCGGCTTCCGAACCAGCCAATGATCGCATGGGCCGCCACCGAAGACCACAACGGCATGCGCCGCAGGATCCACCCTCCGAAGAATGCCGCCAGGCAGATGCGCCAGGAGCCCGAGGCGATGTGCAGACCGGCGAAGAGCAGCGGAGGGAGCAGGGGGAGCGCCCAGGCCGGGGCCCAGCCGCGGTCGGCGAAGCGTTCGGGGACGTAGCGGAAACAGAGGACGCAGAGGGGAAAACTGAAGGCGAGGGCCTGGAACGGCAGCGAAACCGCGCCGAAGGAGTTCCACGCGCAGGGGAACCTGCCGAAGGCTCCGATCAGGACCAGGGCCGCGAGCCAGAGTGGGCCGTAGGGGAGCCGGAATGCGACCCAGGACTTCCTCGACCGCTCCAGCAACGCGTCCCGGTTGCGCAGGAGGAACCAGGTTCCCAGCCAGAGAAGGATGAGACCGCCCAGGTGGAACGGCGCTCGATCCATGGTGGACACGACCAGGGGCAGGAACACGAAGGCGAAGCCGATCTCGAAGAGGTCGATGTTCCTCCGCCAAACGACAGGCAGCTCGGGGGTCACCATGGGAGCTGTCGCGCCCCGAGCGGCGACGTCGACATCACATGAACCAGTAGCGGATTCCGAGTCCGAAGTGGACGTTCGCGTCCGTGGTGGGCACGATGTTGATGCCCGGGGCGATGAAGAGGGATGCCTCGACGGGAATGGCGAAGTCGAAATCGACCCCCAGGGGCACCTGGGCCCAAAATCCGTTTTGATGGCCGGCCCACACGCCCACGCCGAACCCCCCGTAGAACTTCAAGGCGCTGATGGGGTCCTGGTGGAACAGATTCCGGCTGTGCACCAGATAATTCCCGTTGACGATGAAGCCGTGGTTGTCCGGGTCGAAGGCGAGGACCCCTTCGATGGTGCGCTCGCGACCGACGCGGGCGGTGATGCCGCTGAACTGGCCGCCGTCGGAACCGCCCAGCTGCAATCCGAGGGCGAAGCTGCTGCCGCCATTCCCTTGTTCACCGGCGGCGAGGACCGGACGGCCCGCCAGGCACAGGAGCAGCAAGGCTCCGGCGATGATGCGTTTCATTTCAACTGTCTCCTGCGAAGTGTTTGGATGGAGGTGAATCTACCTCCGGCGATGCATCCGCAACATGACGAATGCCGGGGAGGGGAAGTTCCGCAAGCCGTCGCACGATGGCGGGAAGATCTTCGAGGGTCGCACCGTGGAACCACAACTTGTGGGGGTAGACCAGGAGGTTCGGGCCCTTTTCGCAAGGTCCGAGACAACCGGCGCGGGTCACCCGAAGGTGGGAAAGACCCGCCTCCCGGGCAAGCTGCTTCAGTCTCCCCAGGGCATCGTCCACGTCCCAGCGGTCGGCACAGGAAGCCCTCCCGTCGGCGCGGTGGTTCTGGCAGAGGAAGACGTGCATGGCGTTCGGTTGGATCTCTTCTTCCATGCGACCGTTCAGGCGAAGACGCCGATCTCGACGTCCTGGATGATCTGTGGTTCGTGCGGCTTGTCGGATCCGTCGGTGCGGCTGGAGGCGATGGCGTCCAGGACATCCCATCCTTCCACGACCTGCCCGAAGACGCTGTAGCCCTCGGCGGGGCCGCCGCCGGTCGGGTGGTCCAGGAAGTGGGCCCCTTCTTCGGGATGGACGATGAAGAACTGGCTTCCGATGGAATTCGGTCGGTTGGTCTTGGCGTAGGAAAGGGCCCCGCGGAGGTGCTTGAGGTCGGCATGGTATTCGTCGCCGATCTGCTTGCCCGGGCCCTTGTGGCTGTGGCCTCCGGTCCCGTTCTTGTTGGTGAAATCCCCGCCCTGGATCATGAAGCCGGAGATCACCCGATGGAAAGGCACATCCTTGTACTTGCCCGCCGTCGCGAGTTCGGTGAAGTTCGCCACCAGGCTCGGAACCTGTTCGG
>CAYXXL010000212.1:0-5718 GCA_964469025.1 uncultured Fibrobacteria bacterium | reverse complement strand
GATTCGGTCCGATAGGCGGCCCAAAGCAGGGCCGAGGGGGGAAGCAGGTGGGCGAGATCGTGGAGAAGGACCCAGTCGAAACGTCCCGGGCCCGAAAATCCGAAAACGATCTTGAGGGCCAAGGCCGCACCCAGAAGGGGGACCATGGCCACCAGCGCCTTGAGCAAGGGTCTGGCCACGGAGCGCTGGGAGCGGTCGAATCGAGGCACCGCCAGAGCGAGCATCCAGACCGCGGCGATGCAGGTCGCGATGTCGAGTGCGAGGAAGATTCGGGTCACGGGCTCCACGTTCTGGAGGAACCCTCTCATGGGATGGGCGGCGACGAGGAAGCCCCCGAAGGCCATGAGCAGAGCGGGCGGGATGTACCAGATCCAGGCCGGAACCCGCCGGGCGACACCTGTCCAGCGCGAGACCCCGTGGAGAAGGAAGGCGCACTGCAGATTGAGGAGGGTTCCCTTGAGGAGGTCCAGCCCCATGGAGATCCAGGGAAACCGGTCGTAGGAAATCGTCTCCAGGTTCAAGGAGGTGAACACCGAGGCGTACCAGATCGACCACGACAGCGACCAAGCGTAGAGCGCGGGGTTGAACCACAGCGTCCTGGCACTGGAGGAGCGCGCAAGAACGATGTGGATGTGCGCCAAGGCACCGGTCCCCACCAGGACGAGTTCCAGGACCTGCAATGGGGCCAACGGGAAACCCATGCCTTGGATCCGCGGGATTGGTTTCTAAACCCTGCTTGCTACCAGGCCACGCCCACGGAAATCTGGGCGAAGTAGAACCCCCCCCAATTGGTCCCGCTCTTGTAGGTCGGGTGCGAGTCCCCCTGGGTGACGACCGGGCCGTTGGTCACGGTGGTGGTGTAATCGCCCAGGGTGAATCCCATCTGTCCCTCCAGGACCAGGCGCTCACCCACCAGATAGCAGTAACCCACCACCGGACTGACTTGGGGACCGGAGATCGTGACGCCGTGCACCGGAAGGAGGTTGCCCAGCGTGTCGCGAGCGTTCCCGTTGCGGACCTTCGCCCCGGTTTCGTCGTACCACTGGGCGGAAAACTGCACGTAGCCGCCATGGGCCAGATCCATGTAGTACCGACCAAACACACCCGCCGCCCAGATCGTCGCCTTCACCGAATCCAAGGCGGGATAGTAGGTGGCCAACGGGCCGAAGCCATAGCTCCCGTCCGCCCCGACGATGTGCTCGTAGCGGGCCTCGACCATGTCGATGTTCGGTGTCCAGGCGAGGTTCGTTCGGGGGCCCTCGTCGCGTTTGGTCGGATCCATGCCTCCGAAGACCCTGACCGGGGAGACCACGATGCGGTCGGAAGCGTACTCGTATTCCCCGGTGGGGTAGTCGTTGTACTGTGCCATGACCGAGGCTGCGGCCACCAGCAGGATCGGAGCGAGTCGTCTCTGCATAGCGTGATTCTCCGTGAAGGGGTGGGTTGGCAGGATGTGTTCAAGGTAAGAAGGACCGGCCTCAAGCCGCAAGCTATATTCGGACCCATGCCTTTGCCGTCTCGCTCCTCCGTCTATTTCGCCTTGGCCACCGCCTTCGTCGCCGCCGCTTCCGCCGCCGCCGTCGGGCAGGGAAGGGACGCGGGTTTCTACTCCGCATCCCAGCGACTGGGGAGCGTCCTGGCCAAGGTCAACGAGGTCTACGTGGAGAGCATCCCGTCGGATACCTTGGCCGATGCCGCGATCCGCGGACTGACTTCGGTGTTGGATCCCCACACCGACTATTTCGACGAACAGGAAGCGGACGATCTCCAGACCCACACGAAGGGCGAATTCGGAGGCTTGGGGATCACCATCGGTGTCCGGGAGAACATTCTCACCGTGATCTCCCCGCTGGTCGGAACGCCGGCCTACCGCATGGGGATCCAGGCCGGAGACAAGATCCTCGAGATCGACGGCAAATCCACGCGCGGACTCGCGGTCGACGATGCGGTCTCGAAACTGCGCGGAACGCCCGGAAGCCAAGTGTCCATCAAGGTCCTCCGGGATGGGCAGCACGGCCTTCTGGACTTCGACATCACTCGGGAGATCATCAAGATCGAATCCGTCCCCTATGCCGGAATTCTCCCGGGCAAGGTGGGTTACATCAAGCTCATCCAGTTCTCGGAACCCACCGGGGACGACCTCGAGAAGGCCATCGACCAACTGAAGGCCCGGGGTGCGACGTCTTTCATCCTGGACCTGCGCTACAACCCGGGCGGCCTCCTGAACCAGGCGGTGGCCGTCTCCGAACAGTTCCTGCCCAAGGGTCGCGTGGTGGTCAGCACCCACGGACGCCTTCCCAGCCAGAACACCGAACTCACCAGTCAACGCGCCCCCCTGGTGGACACCACGATACCTCTCGTGGTGCTCGTGAACGGAGGATCCGCATCGGCGTCGGAAATCGTTTCGGGTGCCATCCAGGACTGGGACCGAGGTGTGATCCTGGGGACCCAGACCTTCGGAAAGGGCTCGGTCCAGACCATTTTCCCCATGGACCACAAGCACCTCCTGAAGGTGACGACGGCCTTCTACTACACGCCCAGCGGGCGTTGCATCAACAAGAAGGAGAACGGGATCCGTTGGAAGGTGGAGCAAGCCGAGGATTCCGCCAGAGCGGCGGACACGGTCCGGAAGGCTCCCGCGATCGACGACGACCTGGGCGCCGAACTCAACGACGGTCTTCCGCCCGATACGGCGCTGGACACGGTCGGCCACAAGTCGTTTCTCACCGAAGTACTGGGGCGCAAGGTCTGGGATGCCGGGGGGATCCTTCCCGATGTCCGCGTTTCCGGACGCCGACTGGACGCCTGGCAGCAGGATGCGGAGCGCAAGAACCTGTTTTTCCGCTTCGCGATCCTGATGAAGCCGCGACTCCTGGCCAAGGGGCCCATCGACAGCACCTTCCGCGCCTCGGACGCGATGCTCGAGGAATTCAGGAAATTCATCCATTCGGATTCCATCAAGTTCGTATTCGACTCGCCCGAAAGCCGCATGGTCTCGGAGATCCGCAAGACCCTCAAGCAGGATTCCCTGCGCGGCGAGAAGTATTCCCAGGTGGAATGGGCCTTGATGCGCGAGCGCCTCGATGCGCTGGATTCGGCCTTTGTCCACTCCTCGGACGACCTGTTCAACGCCAACCGCGACTACGTGCGCGAGGGCATCACCAGGGAGCTGCTCACGGCCGTGAACGGAGTGAACGGCGCCACCTCCTACGAACTTTCCCTGGATCCGCAGGTGGCGGATGCCGTCCGGCTCCTGCATGATCCCGCGCGATACCACCGGATCCTGTCGCGTCCGAAGGCCCCTGCGGCGAAATGAATTTCCTGGAGCGGATCCGGCTGGGTCTGGGCCGCTCCAGCGATGCCTTGGTCCGGAGCCTTCGCGCGGCCGTGGGGACGGGTCGCATCGACCAGGCCACCTTGGACGATCTGGTGGAACGGCTGGTGCGCGCAGACACGGGTGTCGAAACCGCCGAGGCCCTCGTGGAGCGGTTGCGTCGGCGCTCGTGGGGCCGAGCGTATCGCGATGCCGACGAGTTGCTGGATTGGCTCTCCGAATGCGCCATCGAGCATCTGGGTAGATCCGACCCATTCGCCCTCGGTCCCGGACTCCAAGTGGTCGCCATCGTCGGAGTCAACGGTGCGGGGAAGACCACCACCATCGGAAAGCTCGCCCGAAGATTCAAGGCCCAAGGGCGGAATGTCCTGGTCGGAGCGTGCGACACGTTTCGCGCCGCGGCGGTGGACCAGCTCGAGGAGTGGTGCCGGCGGGCGGACGTGCCTTGCGTGCGCCAAAAGCCCGGTGCGGACCCGGCCGCTGTCGCCTACGACGCCGTCCTTGCGGGGAAAAGCAGAGGGTGCGATCTCGTGCTTCTGGACACGGCCGGGAGATTGCAGAACCGCAGCGATCTGATGGGCGAACTCGGCAAGATCCTCAAGGTTGTGGGAAAGCACGATGGTGCCTTTCCCCAGCACACTTGGCTGGTCCTGGATGGGAACACCGGCCAGAACGCGGTGAGCCAGGGCAAGCTCTTCCATGAAACCGCGCCCTTGACTGGAATCGTGGTGACCAAGCTGGACGGCACGGCCAAGGGTGGAGCGGTCCTGTCTCTCCAGGGGGTCGTCCAAGCCCCGGTGCTGTTCCTGGGTGTCGGGGAAAAGGTGGACGACCTGATCCCCTTCGACGCCGAGTCCTTCGTCCGGGCCCTGTTCGACCGGGAAATTGTCCCGTGAAGGTCCAAACCTGGGTCGCCCTTCTCGCCGCTGTGCTCCTTGGAGGCTGTCGCCAGCGGCGAAGCGAGGCGGAGGTGAAGGACTTTGCTAGATTGTATGTGCGTCTCAGAGTCGCCTCTTCCAGTCGGGAAGGTCGCCCGGAGCGCGCGCGACAGGCGCGGGAGGATGTCCTCCGAGCCGCCGGGATGGACCTCGAGGGATACCGAAGCGAATTGCGGAAACTCGAGGACGACCCCGATGGGTGGGGGACATTCTGGACAGAGGTCCAGCGTGTGTCGGACTCGATTTCGAACCCACAGCGGAAAGGACACTGAGATGGCCGGCAACCTGATCGAATTCACCGATGCGAACTTCAACGAGGAAGTTCTTCAATCCGGAACCCCGGTGCTGGTGGACTTCTGGGCACCTTGGTGCGGCCCCTGCCGCCAGATCGGACCTTCCGTCGAAGCGTTGTCCACCGAATACGCCGGAAAGGTGAAGATCGGCAAGCTCAACACCGACGAGCAGATCGACACCGCGGCGAAGTTCGGCATCCGTTCCATCCCCACGCTGCT
This sequence comes from uncultured Fibrobacteria bacterium, assembly GCA_964469025.1. GTDB lineage: Bacteria > Fibrobacterota > Fibrobacteria > UBA5070 > UBA5070 > UBA5070. The sequence goes on along the minus strand of CAYXXL010000212.1, from coordinate 934 downwards.
GGTGTTCAAGGGGGGCGAGGTGGTGAACCAGCTGGTCGGCGCCTTGCCCAAGGCCAAGATCGCCGAGCAACTGGACAAGGTCCTATAAAAGAACCCTCGCTTCGATCCATGCCGCTACGGGCGTGATGGCCCTCGGAAATTCGCAGGCGGGATGCGCGACGCGTGCGGGGCGCGTATATTCCCCCGATTGGGGACGTGCGGGCGTTGGAGGTGTTTCATGAGCGGGAAGAATTGGGCGTTGACGTTGCGGTTGGGTCTCGCGTTGGCAGGGATCGGGATGGTTGCGCCAGTAGCGGCCCAGGAGCAGGCGTTGGGTCCGAAATTGCCGACTGTGCAATGGGGCAGCCTCGACCAGGCTTTGCGCACCGCCCGGGAACAGAAGAAGGCCGTGTTCGTGATGGTCTACACGGATTGGTGCGGGTACTGCCACCAGATGGAGGCGACGACCTTTCGCGATCCGACCATCATCGCACGGCTCAACGGGAGCTTCGTACCGGCAAAACTCAATGGCGAAAGTCCCAAGATCCTGAAGTTGGGGAAGGTGAGCGTCACCGAAACCCAATGGGCACAGGACCAAGGGGTCCAAGGGTTCCCCTCCCTCATCGTCTTGGATGCCAAGGGCCGGACGGTCTACAACTACCCTGGCTTCCTCACCACGCCCCAGACCGCGAAGTTCCTTTCCGACATCGCGGACTTCCTCCGAGCCGGGGGAATCGACAAGTTGGGGAACTTTGGCGATTGGGCCGTCGCCAAGGGCTGACCCGCTGACGAAGCGGGCGTCGCGCTCCAGCTCGGAGGCCGATCGATTGCCATCCAGCTGCCGGATCCCGGGTATGTCTGCGACGTGCCCCGGCGGTGGATCCAGGAGTGATGGATCGCGTTCACGCCCCGCCGGGGGGTGAAGAACGATCAATCCTTCAATTCGTAGTAGTTT
>CAYXXL010000211.1:0-5747 GCA_964469025.1 uncultured Fibrobacteria bacterium | reverse complement strand
GCTGACAGCCAAATAGACCCCTTCAATTCACCCACACTTTTCCCGGAAGAGCCAAATTTCATGAGGTACCTCTTTGCCGCGTCCAATGGGGGAAAGAATGGAGATGGAAGGAATCTAGATTCCTTGCCCGCTCATTCTTCCTCCATCGCCTCTACTTCGCATCCGCCTGGTAGAGGAGTTCTTGGTTCAGTGAGTTGTCCATGGGGCGGCGGGTGAGCCGGAGCAAGAACGCGTTGATGACGGAGACGTCAAATTTTCCTCGAAATCTGGGTGCACCGGTCGAGTCCCGACCGTATTGTAGGAAGAGTCTGCGAGGGCATCCTTCCTGAACTGCGCCGCTCAGGTCTCCATTTGTAGAAACCGTGCGCAACCCGGTTTTCCCGGATGTCCCTCTGGTGGGCCCAAGGAGGAGATATGCAACGCTCGACCGATGTCTTGACCCACCTGCTCTTGGGGATGATCGTCGTCGTGCCCGCCTCGCAGGTTGCCGCAAAGACACCGATCGACTATTTCCAACCAACTCCCATCGTCAGCCCGCTGACATCGAACGCCTGGGGGGCGCAGGCGGTGCTGCCTCGCGACGTCGACAACGGAATCGAAGACAAGACGAACAAGACTTGGTCCTACTGGGATGGCAAGATCATCCAAGGGCCGGATGGCAAGTACAACCTGTTCTGTAGCCGCTGGCCGCAGCAAAATGGTCACAGCGGGTGGAAAGGCTCTTCGGCTATCCACGCCGTGAGCGACAACATCCTGGGCCCCTACGTGGACAAGGGACTGCTCTGGCCCATCAACCAATCTGGAAAAGGCCACAATGTGACCGCTCTCGTCATGCCGGATGGTCGCTACGCCGTCCTGGTCAGCGAAACCAGGCCCGCCGACGTATTCATCTCCAGTTCCATGGACGGCCCGTGGGTGTACCAGGGCTCGATGCAGATCGACAGCAACGGGTACAAAGTGACCGGGTTGCACTCGAACCTGAGCTTCATCGTCCGACCCGACGGCAGCTATCTCGCCATCACCCGGCACGGTTTCATCATGCTCAGCACCACAGGCATCATGGGCCCTTACAAGGTTCAGGGGAACAGCATCTATCCTCAAATCCCCGGTCTGAACAATTCGAATGCCGAAGATCCCGTCATCTGGTACAGCGGCGGGAAGTACCACGTCACCGTCAACTGGTGGGACGCCCGCCAAGCGCGCAGTTTGATTTCGCCGGACGGCATCAAGAACTGGACCGACCAGGGACTGGCCTACGCACCGACCTCCAACATCGTCCGCTACACCGACGGTACCGTCAACCACTGGTACAAGATGGAGCGCCCTGGCGTGGTGATCGACAAGAATGGACACGTGTCGCATTTCACCTTCGCCGTGGTGGACACGGTGAAGGAGGTCGACTTCGGCAACGACAACCACAACAGCAAGGTGATCGTGGTCCCGTTCGACGGGGTCGCCTTCGACAAAGACAACGCAGGGACCAATGCCATCCTGGACGGGACTCGGGGCCAAGGGTCGAGTCGGACTTCGATCGTGATGCATCACGGTGTCTACTCCCTCGAGTATTCCGCCAGCCCGACAGGTGAGGCCGAGTTCGTCCTCTACTCGACGGACGGAAACGAGGTGGCCCGAAAGAACGCGATGATCATGTCGGGCGAAGGTTCGCTGGCCTGGGCAGAGTTGGGCGCGCTGCCCAAAGGGGTGTACTTCACGTGGGCGAAGTTCAACCACTCCGCGGTGGCCGGGAGCAAATTCGTCAAGTTCTAAATCCTGGTCCAACCGCGAGCGCTGCATTGAAACCCAACGACCGGGGAGCAAGGCATTGGACATGGACGCATTCGTGAAGAGGCTTTGGGCGCTGTGGATCGCTCTTCCGGCAACGATGCTGAATTACTGGATTGTGGGAAGCCGTCTGCCGGCGCGGATCGCCATGCACTACGACGCCAGCGGGCAAGCCGTGAGTTGGGCTACGCCGCAGGAAGCTCGGGCGTTCGCCTTGAAGGTCCTCGTGTTCGTGCTGGTGGTGGTCACGGGCGTCGGGTATCTCGTGGCCAATTCGAGGCCGGATCGCGCCCGACCCGCGCTGGTCGTCCTCTATGTCGCCGTGTGCCTGGTCTGGGCACTTCTGAACGGGTTCGTTTGGTTCAATTTGGGATAGCGGCACCGAATTGGCGGTGACATTCGCTCCAGCGAAGTGGAGGGTGGCCCGGATCCCGAAGTTTGGGAGCTCAGCGACCGGGAGATCGCCCACCAGCGCCTCTATTTGACATCCGCATGGTAGAGGAGTTCCCGGTTCAGTGAGTTGTCCATGGGGCGGCGGGTGAGCCGGAGCAAGGATGCGTTTCGCTCTTCCGATGTGGCCCCTTGAGCCCGTAGCTTGAGCGTTTCCGCTTGGAATTGCAATTGGCTCCGTTGGAGTTCCAACGCCTTCAAGCGGTCGGTGCTGGTCACATCGCTTCTGCGGGAAAAGGCGGTTTCCGAAGCGTCCGGCTCGGCGATCGGGTGGGGAGCGTACACGGCGACCTGCTCCTTGAGGATCTGCGGCTCGAGTTCGGCAAGGTCGGCATTGACCTTCTGGAACTGCCGCTGGAAGGGCGCGGGATCGCCATGCGCCCAGTTCCGGCAGTCATCATGGAAATCCGTCCACAAAAGGCGCAGATATTCATCCATGTAATGGGTAGCGACGTTGTTCTCCTCCCGAGACAGGAGGAATTCATTCAGCGACATCCACCGCCATTCGCTTCGAACACCCTGGGCGAATTCTCCATCCATGGCTGAAGGGGAACCGACGATCGTGTAGCCGGGCGAGCGCAACGAGACGGGCGTGCCAAAGTGCTGGTAGCGCGTGGTCTCCGAGGACGCTTTCATGTCCGCAAGGATCCAGCCCCTTGGGTTCTCCATCACCACCAGCGAATTCTCGAACTTATCGAGATCACCGCCAGCAGTATCCCAAGGTACGGATGGCACGATGTCCATGGGGTTGGCCACTCGGAAGGCTGGAAAGCTCGCCGCCTTGGAATAGTGCTCCACGAAATCGCGGCACCCCACGCGCGGGCTTCCGAAGGTGTACAGCATCACCGGCCTTGTGGTGGTTTGGCGTATCCATGCGGCACAGAGTGTCGCCAAAGCGCCACCGAGGCTGTGCCCACACACGATGACGTTTTTCGACTTGTCGCAGTTGGACAGGAACTCGGTGAGTTTGGAGACAACCGGCGCAAACGCATCACAAAATCCCGAGTGGACCGTGCCAGGCCCGAACGGAAACGGGATTGAGGTTGCGGAGAAGTTCGTCAACCAGTCCCGGACATCATATGGGTCCGTTCCACGAAACACGATATAGATGTTCTCCGGATCCTGGAAGGAAAATCCTTGGGTATCGACAATAGTAAGGCCGCCCGGGGCATATTCGAAAAACTCCAAATTCGAAATGGGATTTGCTTCAGAGGAGCTGCGGAAAATGTACGGGAGATATGGATCTCTCTTGCCAACCAGCACTTTTTCTTGGATAAATTTCAGTACATCAGAGTGGCGATTCCAATAAGCAATTTGACATAGAATAACTAGATTGAGTGCCGTGGTTTTCGAATAATAGGGAGAAGAATAACAATCTATAGAGCCGGGCAACCCTCGTTGCAACACGACGGTTTTCTGTCCAGTCATTACTCTGTATTTCAATTCCGCATCTTTCTTATGAAAAGTGTATCGCTTACATATGGCAATGAGAAGGGTGCTCCAAAGAAGTGCAACTCCTCCGAATCTGTCAAAAGAAACCGCGCAGAATGGTGCAAAAAATCTTCATGGCTGGGGCGGAGGCTATCAACATCTAATACTCCTGGGAAAGGTTTGTCCGCTGTATCTGCTGAAAATGAGAAGGATTTATGGCTTGCTAAACTTTCGAGTTCTACGGATCGAAAGCGATAGGGGCACATTGATCGGTGAATCCATTGAAGGGGAACAGCCACGAAATTGTGCGCCTTGTTCAGCCGGAATGTCTCGCTATTCTGGAGCGGCCACCCACAAAGCCCCATGTCCGCACAACACGATTCAAAGCTGGTCGTCACCACATATCCGCTGTCGTCCAAAAAATCTTCGGCTTTGATGTAGAGGGTATCTGCCCAAGGTCCTTGATCCACATGATGGACTGTAGGCCAACGGAGACCCAATTCTATGGCAATCCACGCGATTAAGACCATAACGCATAGGATAATGGTCCCCCCAACGCCAGCCGAAATTCCCAGTGCCCATTTAACCCAACGCGATGCCATGGGACCACACTTTCTCTTCAATGTCGTTCATGAATCGTCGTCCGCGTCTTCCAAGGTATCCAAGTGGTAAACCCCCGCCTTTGGGGTCCCGAAGGGGAGCTTTCCGTTCGAGTCCGTCTTCATCTTCTCGAACTTGCCCGGACTCGTTTCCACTTCCACCTCCGTGTCCGGAAGTGGATTCCCCTCCCGGTCCACCAGCACCCACGAGCAACCGATCACGACCTCCAGCTTCGCAGACGCGGTTGCGGCATTTTCGCAAACGGCCAGGAAGGTCACCCCCGTGAGTTCCCCAACGCGGCCCTCCAACAAGGCTTCCAACCGGGATTCCTCCAGCGTCCATGTCGTCTTGCCCTTGTTCCCCTGCACGGTGGAGGTCAGGCTCGCGAACCAGACCTTCTCCTTCGCGTTGATCTCGGCGGTGAGGTGGAAGACCAGTTCCGTTCCGTCCTCGATCCCGTCGCAGTCCACGGAGAGGTCCACCGGTTTTCCCAAATCCACCTTGGAAGCACTCCACTTGGCGTTGGCCAGGGACAGAATCTGCACCTCGTAGCTTCCGGCTGCCGCATACCCCTCGTGTCGGATCTTGCCCTGCGGCGTGGTCGCCCCGGGGAGCATCGCGCCATGCGGGTCCTTGAGTTTGTACACCATCCCCGAAAGGGGTTTCTTCCTCTTGTCCTGCACCAGGACGTCCACGAAATGGTTCTGCGTCTGGGTGGTCTGGTACGGTGGCGGGGCCATGGCCGCGATGGACTTTGCGCCTTTCATGGCTGTGGACTTGGCTGCGGATGCCGATGCCGCAGGTCCCGCCTGCGAACCGCTCCCCGCCTCGCCGATCAACACCGTCATGCAGCCCAGCACCACCGTGGACGGCGGGCCCACGCAGACCGCCATGTCGCCCATGCGCGCGGCGGGCTTCTTCCCGATGAACACGCCGGTGCTGCCCAGCGTGATGGGACCACCCACGTGTGGGATTGGTGGCGTGGCGGGAGTCATCATGGGGCACACGTGCATGTCGCCCAAGGTGGCCGCGGGCATCCCTCCGATCAGCACGGTGGCCACGCCGGGCCCGGTGATGGTCCCGCCGTGGGCGGTCATGTCGGTCAGGCGAGCGGCTGGTTTTCCGGGCATGGGGGGCGCTCCGATGCAGAGTCCAAGGGGATTGTCGTGGCTGAAAACTGTGTTCACTCCCCCAAGAATTTCAACAGGTTTCTACGTGATCCTCCCTTCCCTCTATATTTCCCCGATGCGCCATTGGACCACAGGATCGATCGACGAATTCATCCCCCAACCGACGGACCTCCTGCTGATACTGGGAACCGGGCAGCCCTCGGGACTCCTGGTCGGAGAGGGCACCGAGAGCTTCGACGAGGCGGTACGCGCCTCCTTGGCGGTCCAGACTTCGGGGGACCTGAAGGGTGGCGAATGGGTGGATGTTTCCGGTCGTCGCGCCTGGGTCCAGAAGATCGCGGAGAAGCCGGGATT
>CAYXXL010000210.1:0-5751 GCA_964469025.1 uncultured Fibrobacteria bacterium | reverse complement strand
GCGACCGGCGCCGACGTGATCCTGGGGAACACCTACCACCTGTGGCTGAGGCCGGGGACGCCCTTCCTGCGCGAGCGGGGCGGACTGCGCCGGTTCAACCGGTGGAGCCGGGCCCTGTTGACGGATTCCGGCGGATTCCAGGCGTGGTCGCTCTCGAAGATACGGAAGATCGACGACCGGGGCATCACCTTCGCGTCGCACCTGGACGGCTCGCGGCTTCGGTTCACGCCGGAGTCGGTGCTCCAGGCCCAGCGGGACATCGGGGCGGACATCGCCATGGCTCTCGACGAATGCACCCCCTCCGACGCCGACTTCGCCGTCGCGGAGCGTTCCTGGAACCGGACCCTCTCCTGGACGCGGACCATGGCCGACCTGTGGCGCCGCGATCCCACCGCCCACGGCCATGGACAGTTCCTGTTCCCGATCGTGCAGGGAGCCCTCCACGACGGCCTGCGCGAAAGGTCGGCCCGGGAAGCGGCGGAGCTGGACCTGCCGGGAAACGCCATCGGGGGACTCTCGGTGGGAGAGCCGGAGGCGGACATGTACCGCATCGCCGCGCTGTGCTGCGACATCCTGCCCCAGGGGAAGCCGCGCTACGTCATGGGCGTGGGCACGCCGCGGAACCTGCTGGAGCTGGTGGACCGCGGGGTGGACATGTTCGACTGCGTCATGCCCACCCGCAACGCGCGCAACGGCATGGTCTTCACCTGGAACGGGCCGTTCCACTACAAGGCAGCCGCGGTGGCCGCGGACGAACGTCCCCTCGATCCCGCCTGCGGGTGCGAGGCATGCCGCGCGGGCTATTCCCGCGCCTACCTTCGCCACCTGTTCAAGGCGGGCGAGATCCTTCCCCTGCGGCTGGCTTCGCTCCACAACATCCACTTCTACCAGGAACTGATGGACGCTTCGCGGCGTTCGCTGCTGGAGGGAACCTGGAACAGTTTCAAGGAAACGACCCTGGAGCGTCTGCAAGGCGCAGGAGAGCCCGCCGCATGAACAGGATCCACCTGGTGGCCACCGGAGGGACGGTGGGGTCGGTGGAGCGCGACGGGAAGGTCGAGCTGGACCCCGCCGAACGCCCGGCCATCCTCGGATCCCTCCCGAGCGGAGTCGAGTGCGCCTGGAGCCGACCCTTCTCGATCCTGTCGGAAGACGCCTCCAGCGCGCACTGGTCCGAACTGGCGCGCCACATCTCCGCCCTTCCCCTGGACCGACTGGACGCCGTGCTCGTGGCGCACGGCTCGGACACCATGGCCTGGACGGCATCGGCCCTCTCCTTCGCCCTGCGGGGCGCGCCCCTGCCCATCGTGCTCTTCGGTTCCGACCGGCCGCTCTCCGACCCGCGCGCCAACGGAGCGGACAATTTCCGATCCGGAATTTCGTTCTCCCTCTCCGAACGGCTTCCCGGCGTCTTCGTCGCCTGGCGAAATCCGGGCGAACCGGTGTCCATCCACCTGGGCACCCGCCTGCTTCCCGCGGATCCGCATCTGGACAGGTTCCGGTCACCGTTGGACGCGGCGTACGGACAGGTCTCCGAAGGGGTCTTTTCCAGGGTCCCGCATCCCCGGAATCCGACCAGGTCCGCACTGGCCGCCCGCTCGGCGCCGGCCTGGGCCCGAAGCCTCCGGTCGCTCCAGGCGACATCCCCGTTCGAAGACAGGGTCCTGGTCCTTCCCCCCCAGCCCGGGTTGGACCACACCCCGCTCCTCTCGGGCTTGGATGGTTGGAAGGCCATCCTGCAGATCGCCCACCATTCCGGGACGGCTGCATCGGAACGGGGAAACGGGTCCTTCCTCGAACTCGCGCGGGCGGCGAGGGAGGCCAGCATACCCGTTTTCCTCGGACCCGCCAGACCCGGGTTCCACTACTCCGGGAGGAACGCCCTGCTGGATGCCGGCGTGAAGATGGCCCCCAACCAGACCTGGCCATCGCTCGCGGTGAAGATCCGACATCTCCTTGGCGAAGGCCACCTGGAACTTCTCGGGGAAGACCTGGCCTGGGAGCTGTTGTAGGGGGGCCGCGCTTCCCACGATCTACCTTGGTGTCCGATCCATGCCAGCCACGATCGAACAACGGCGTTGGACGCGGCTGAGCCCGGAGATCCTTACGCCCTGCCGGGTGAGGATACCGGGCACGCGCCTGATCCCCGAGCTGAGGGATCTTTCCCCGGGCGGGATCGGCCTCACGGTTGCACCCCTGTCGGTGTTGCCAGCCGGTACCAGCTTCCCCGTCCGCATCGCCTTCCGCGGCCAAACCGCGGTGCTTCGGGAAGGTGTCGTGCGCGGCTTCGATCCCGTGTCGGGAGCCCTGGGGCTGTCGTGGCCCTGCGAGCCCTCCGAATGGTCCCACCTCGAAAGACGCGGTCGCACCAGGGTGCACTTGCCCCAGGACTCGCTGTTCGCCCGGATGCCGTTGCGCCACGCGCACCGGGTCTGGAGCCGATTGCGGATCGTGGACATCTCCTCGGACCTCGGTTTCCAGGTGGAAACCATCGGCGGTCCGGGCTATCTGCTTCCGGGTCACCGCGCCTCCTTCCACCTGGACATCCCCTTCCTCACCGCATGCTCCTGGGAATGCCAGATCCTGTGGTGGCGCCCGGGCTCTGGACAGACCGTGCGCATGGGTCTGCGGATCCTGGACCCGGATCCGGACCTCGCTTCGGCCCTCGGGGAGTGGCTGGAACTGGACCGGCTCCGTCCGCCTCTGGATTTGCAGGATCTGGGATTCCGCACGGCGACCATGGCGGGGCAATTCCGCTTCCGCAAGGTGGAGGAGGTGGGCGAGCGCAAGGAAGTGGACATGTTCCTCGAGCAGCCGGTAGGCGGGGAGGGAGAGAGGATCGGGGTCTGGGATGGGCACCTGCTGGTCGGAGCCGCCCTGGTGGGACCGGAGGTCGACAGGAGCCGAAATGTGGTCCGGCTGCATCTGCGCCGCGAATGGACGGTTCCCGACGTCTTCTTCGGGCTTTGGGAGCAGGTGATACGCCATTTCCTGACCTCCGGTGCGCAGCAGCTCCTGGTGACCTGCCCGCCGGGAATGGACGGCCTGTTCTCCCTGGCCGGGCTCCACCGTCCCGGGCCCGACGATGCCGCACCATGGAGGCTTACCCGGCGCGGGGTGATCTGGGGACGGGGGATGAACCTGGTCCGGTGGCACATCCTCTACGCGGAAGTCGGGGCCTTCGCGCTGCAGCACCGGGATGCGAAGCCGCTCTGGGTGGACCGGATCGTGCGCCTGTCCAAGATCGCGGCCTGGACCCTCCTGCGCGACTGGAGAGAGCCCGTGGAACTGGGCCGCCTGCGCCGCGAAGTCGACCGTTGGGCGAGGTCCGTGGGCTGATGCGGGGTCCTGAAGGTTCGGTCGGTGGACTCTCCCGCGGGAATTCGCACTAGATTCGCGCCCGGATTCCTTCCAGGAGCTCGCGCATGCGGGGAAGATGGGCACCGGCCGCTTCGCCGCGCCGCAACGGTTCCGCCACGATGGCCTCCAGTTCCAGCGGGCGTCCGAGCAGGAAGTCCACGAGCATGGACGGACGGTAGGCTCCCATGGACTCGGTCTGGGCCATGTTCCGACCGCTCGAGCGCGGATCCAGTTCCACCCCGCAGGCCGCGGCGGCGCGGAGGGTCTCCGCCATGAGATCCACGGCGAAGGCGCGCAGCGCGGGGTCGGCGACGATCCGGTCCGTCGCGATTCCGCCGGCGTACACGGACAGTCCCGAGAAGGGGATGTTCCAGACGAGCTTTCCCCATTTGACGGCCCGACCGTCCGGAAGGGCCTGGCACGGGACCTTCGCCGACAGGAAACGATCCTCCATGTCCCGGCAGACCGCCTGGACACGCGATCGACCCTCCGGGAAATAAGATGCCAGGGCGAGCCCTCCCGCGGCGGTGTGGAGGACGGTTCCGGGTCCGGTCCGCTCCGAACAGATGAAAGCAGCGCCCGCAGCCACCCTTTCCGGTCCGACCACGCGGGCCAGGAGCTCCTCGTGGCCCAGCCCGTTCATCAGGCAGACCGCGGTTCCCCCGGGAACGAGGACCTTGGGCAGGAGTTCCGGGAAGAGGTCGGACTGCGCCGACTTGAAGCAGACCAGGGCGACGTCGCAAGGCCCCAGGGAATCCGCGTCCCGGAAGGCCGACACGGGCCCATGCCAGTTTCCGTCAACACTTTCCAGCCGGAGCCCGCGCTCGCGGACCGCTTCGTACTCGGAATGGTAGAGGAAGCGCACGTCCTGCCCGGCCTGGGCCAGGCGACCCCCGTAGTATCCGCCCACGGCCCCGGATCCCAGGACGGCGATCCTCACCGGAACGGCTTCCTCTGGCCCACCCACGCGCCGAAGCCCACGAAAGCGATCGCCGTCAGCACCACCAGCGGCACCGGCTTCTGGTCTGACAGGAATTGGCGCAACATCCGCTCGCTCCAGAAGGCGAAGACCGGGTAGCCCGCCGCGAAGAGGAGCACGTAGAAGGCCGTGCGGACCAGGAAATTCCAGCGTGCGACCACCCGCGAGAGAATCGCGTCGACCGGTCCCGAGACCACCACGACCAGGCTCGTGGCCATGGCGTAGGAAACCCTGGTGACGTGCCCGCGCAGGAATTCCCCGAGCTGGTCGATTTCCAGGATGCGTATCAGGTCCATCGCGTGTTCTCCCCGGGAAGGCCCCGGATCCATCCTCGGACCGGCGCCGCGAAAATCTACACCGCCGCACCGATCCCCCTTCCGGGGTGCGGGTCCCCGTCCCGCCTTTGCCGGAATCGACATGCCTGAGGTAACATGGTGCCATGTCCGACTCCGCCGCCAGGCGACTCTCCCCCCGCGTTCGACGGTTCGCCTGGGGGATCGCCGCCTCCATCCTCGCGGCCTTCGCCTCGGTGGCCGTGGAGATCGCGCTGAAGGGTCCCTCCAGCCGTCTGGAAGGGGTCCTGGACGATTTCCGCCACTGGACATGGATGGTGGTCCGGGGTCCAACGGAAAACGACGTCCCGGCCCCCGTCACGGTGGTGGACGTGGACGAACGATCGCTGCGCGCCCTGGGGGCCTACGGCGAGAACTACCGGGTCCAGCACGCCGCCGTCCTGGACCAGCTCTCGCGCCACGGTGCCGGCGCCGTGGTCCTCGACATCCTGTTCAAGACCTCCGATTCCGGGACGGCCCGGCTGAAGTCCACCCTCCAGGACCTCCGGGAGGCGGGATGGCGGGTCCCGTCCTCTCCCGAGTCCCGCGAAAGACTCCGTCGGCGCCTAGACTGGTCGCAAACCCTGGAAACGGCGGTGCGCCGCTCCCCGCGGGCGGTGGTGGCCGCCCAGTTGGGGAACAAGCTGGACTACCCGAACCCCTCGGACTGGATCCCCCGTGCGAGCCGTTCGTGGCAGGATTCGCTGTGGACGGGAATTTCCCTTCCCGATTCGAGCCTCGCGCGATTGCGCGCCCGCGCGACGCTGGACAACCTCTTCCCCGACCTCGCGCGGTCCGCCTCCCGCCTGGGTCTGGCCAACGTGGAACCGGATCCCGACGGCACGGTGCGCCGCGTCCAACTGCTCTGGCGGTTTCCGGATTCGGTCGAGGCCGCGCCCGGCATCGCGCCCGCCCGCGAAGCGGCCTACCCCGCCCTCTCCCTCTCCTCGGCCCTTCTCCTCCTGGGCCGTCCCGCAGACGGATTCCGTCTGGAAGGGAACCGGCTGCTGCTGGGGGCTCCGATCCGGATCTGGAAGGACTCCGCGGGCATCGAGACCTCGGCACCGGAGCTGACCTGGC
>CAYXXL010000209.1:0-5761 GCA_964469025.1 uncultured Fibrobacteria bacterium | reverse complement strand
CTCCAACTCCACCCGGTTTTCCCGGCATGATCCACGAATATCGCGGGAAACCCATTAATTCCCTGGTCAACCTGGATTGGAATAGCGATGATCTCAATCGGAGGTTTTGTTATCCAATTTGGCGACCAATTCGCATCAAATCCAAAACCATGAATATTCAATCAAAAACAATAAAGAAATTCGAAAACAGAGCGCAGGTGCAAGGAGAGAACTACCGAGACCCCTCTCTCCCGTTGCCGTTGGAGAGGGGGAATCGGCGTGAGGCGGGTTTGAGACGGCGGGTCAATGTGTAATCTTGGCCGGAGAGACTCGCTTGAACGATCGACGAAGGGAGAACCGGCATGACACCCAAGAACACGATCTGTCTCTGGTACAACGGCACCGCCCTGGACGCCGCGACCTTCTACGCTGCGACATTTCCCGACAGCGCGGTGGGAGCCGTCTACCGCGCCCCCGGCGACTACCCCGCTGGAAAGGCGGGCGATGTCCTGACGGTGGAGTTCACCGTGATCGGGATCCCCTGTCTTGGCTTGAACGGGGGCCCCATGGTCCACCACTCCGACGCGTTTTCGTTCCAGGTGGCCACCGACGACCAGGCCGAAACCGACCGCCTGTGGAGCGCCATCGTGGACAACGGCGGGCAGGAGAGCGCCTGCGGCTGGTGCAAGGACAAGTGGGGACTGTCGTGGCAGATCACGCCCCGAGCGCTCGTCGCCGCACTATCCGATCCCGATCGCGCCGCCGCCAAGCGCGCCTTCGAAGCCATGATGACCATGGGCAAGATCGACATCGCCAAAATCGAAGCCGCCCGCCGCGGCTGAGAACGGATCCACCCCATCCCATGCGGAGGTCCACCTTGGTTCCCTACCTGGAACGCCTGTACCGACACCTCGCCTGGGCCGACCGGGAAATGTTGCGGGCCATCGATCCCGCGGACGCGCGGCTCGATGCCGCCTTCGAGCTTTTCGCCCATCTGGTGGCCGCCGAACACGTATGGATCAGCCGGATCCGATCGCACCCGCTCGGGGACTTCGGTCCGTGGCAGAAAATGTCCTACGACGAGTGCAAGGATCTTTCCGAGTCCAACGCGGCGAAGTTCCTGGAACTGGTGGGCCAGGCTTCCGACGCCTCGTTCGGGACCGTCGTCCACTACAAGACCAGCAAGGGCGACGAAATGCGGACCCCCCTCGGCGACATCCTCCTGCACGTCGCCCTCCACGGCTCTTACCACCGCGGACAAGTGGCGTCGCGACTGAAAGGCCAAGGCCGCGCCGTCCCCGCCACGGACTACATCGTCTACAGCCGATTGTTCCCGGTACCTGAAGATTCCTGACCAGAATTCGTCCACCCCCCGTCGAGCGAGGCCCCGAAGGGGCCAATGCGAGCCAGGAATACCCCCTGTTGTTCCGAGGAAGGGGTGAGCCACCACCACCTTGCTCCTTTGGGAACCACGGGAGAGACGACCACCCCCCGCCTGCGGCGTACCCCTCCAAGGGAGGGGAATTTAACCGCAGGCCTGCGGCGCGGAACTCCGCTCTGCAGCCATTCCCCTCCTCTGGAGGGGTGGACGGCGAAGCCGGACGGGGTGGTTTGTTCCCGACGCTTGCCTGCGAAGCCGGACGGGGTCACGGGGGCCGCGGCTGGCCCCTGTGCGGAGCAAGCGCAGCGCCCAGCGCGTCAGCGCCTAGCGCCTCGCCGCTTCGAATTCCAGCTTCGGCCATTTCTCCTTCACCAGCCTCAGCTTGAATTCGTGCGACGGCAGGTAGACCAGGCCGCCGTGGCGGTCCACGGCGCAGTCGAACAGGTTTTGTTCGCGGAAGAGTTTCGCCGAGTCTTCGTCGCCCGTCACCCACCGCGCCGCCCAGACGGGCACGGGCTCGAAGGCGCATTCGGCGCCGTATTCGCCCGATAGGCGGAACTGGATCACGTCGAACTGGAGCCGTCCCACCACACCCAGGATCTGGTGCGGCCCGGAGAACGGCGTGAAGATCTGGGCGGCTCCCTCCTGGGTGAGCTGCTCCAGCCCCTGGGCGAGCTGCTTGGAGCGAAGCGGATTCTTGGAGATGACCCGCGCGAAGTGCTCGGGGCTGAATTCGGGGATGCCCTCGAACTGGAGTTTTTCCCCGGACGTCAGGGTGTCCCCGATGCGGAACACCCCCGGGTCGTGGATGCCCACGATGTCTCCGCTCCAGGCCTCGTCCACCAGCGAGCGGTCCTGGGCCACGAAGGTGGTGGGAGCGGCCAGGCGGATCTCGCGGCCCGAGGCCACGTGGGAGACCCGCTCTCCGCGCACGAACTTGCCCGAGCAGACGCGCACGAAGGCCATGCGGTCGCGGTGCTTGGGGTCCATGTTCGCCTGGATCTTGAACACGAAACCAGTGAAGGCGTCCTCGGCGGCGAAGACGGTGCGTTTGTCGGACTCGCGGCGGTCGGGGGCGGGGGCGATGGAGACCAGCGCGTCCAACAGGTGGCGCACGCCGAACAGGTGCAGCGCGGATCCGAAGAAGACCGGGGTCTGCTCGCCGCGCAGGTAGGCCTCGCGGTCGAATTCCGGCATGGCGCCGGTGGCGAAGTCCGCCAGCTCGCGAAGCCGTCCCGCCTCGCGCTCGCCGCCCAGACGGTCGAGCTGGTCGCTTTCCAGCGGGAACCGGTGGATGCCGCGCTCGGTGCGGTCCTGCTCGTCCTGGCTGCGCTCGGAGAAGGAGTGGAAGGCCCCGTCGCCCAGGCTGTAGACGCCCCGGAAACTGACGCCCGATCCGCACGGGAGCGTCTGGGGCACGCAGGGAAGACCCAGGGACTGCTCGATCTCGTCGAAGAGTTCCAGGGGGTCGCGGATGTCGCGGTCGCACTTGTTGACGAAGGTCATGACCGGGGTCCTGCGCATCCGGCAGACCTCCATGAGCCTCAAGGTCTGCGGTTCCACGCCCTTGGCGCCGTCGATGAGCACCACGGCGCTGTCCACGGCGGCCAGGGCCCGGAAGGTGTCCTCGCAGAAGTCCTCGTGCCCCGGAGTGTCCACCAGGTTGAGGTGGTGGCCGTCGTGGGGGAAGCTCATGACGGAGCTGGTCACGGAAATCCCGCGCTGGCGCTCGATCTCCATCCAGTCGGAGGTCGCGGCCTTGCGTCCCCTCTTGGCCCGCACCATCCCCGCCTCGCGGATGGCGCCGCCGTACCAGAGGAGCTTCTCCGTGAGCGTGGTCTTGCCCGCGTCGGGGTGGGAGATGATCGCGAAGGTGCGGCGACGCGAGACGGTCTCTGCCAAGGTCATGGGAGGTTCCTCAGGAAGGTTCCGGGATAGTAGGCGGACAGGATCTGCGCGCAGGACTGGCCGGCCCAGGATCGGCCCATGGCGCCGTTCTGCGAAAGGCCCACGCCGTGGCCGTTTCCGGTGCCCTCCGCCACGTAGCGGCCCCCCTCGCGTCTCAGCTCGAATCGGGTGCTGCGCAGGATCGGCCGTCCCTCGCCGTGGCGCCGCAGCGCCCAGCGGATGCGGTCGCCCGTCACCTCGAAGGTCCCGTTCTTCGCCTCCACCACCAGCACGGTGGCCCGACCGGAGGAATCGGGGCCCTCCAGGCGCAGCGACCGGACCTCGCCGGGATCCACGGTCCTTCCCAGCGCTTCGGACAGATCCCGTCGCACCGCCTGGTTCAATTCCGCCACGGACCACGTTTCCGTCCACGATCCGGTGGGTGCGGCACCTCCCCAAGCCCGTCCGTCGGGAGCGGTGTCGGCGACCCCGCACAGGTAGGGTTGGACCGGCTTCTGCGGCCAGACGTCCCGGATGCAGGCGGTATGCCCCCCCGAGCCGGAGTGGTAGTAGGCGTCGATGGGGTGTCCCCCCGAATCCGCCAGGATCCGACCGGAGGTTTCCCGCACCGCCCGCGAGCAGAGCGTGTCCTCCCCCGAAGCCCCGTCGTAGACCTGGTCGCGGGTGTCGTCGCGCAGGTCCCAGGCCTTGCCGGAGTATTGCCCCAGGGAACGGAGGGTGTAGGTGCGTGCCACCACCGCCTGCGCCTTCGCGGCCTCGAAGAACCGGGGGTCCAGCTTCCGACCGATCTCCCCGGGAACGACTCCCCGCAGATAGTCCTCCAGCCCCAGGTGGTCCACGACGGCCAGACCGGGTCCGCAGGGGACCACGTGCACCTCGCCCCGGAAACACTTCGATCCGATGCAGAAACGGTCTCCACCCCCGACCACCGCTTCCGAGGATTCCGCCGAGCCTGTCGGCCAGGAGATCCTGACCCTTTCGCCCTCACGGCGGGCATGGAGAACGGATCCATCGGGAATCCGACCCGGATCCGCGTTTCCCTCCACCTGCCACGGCCCCTTCAGCCGGAGTTCCAGCGGCCCCGCACCTTCGAAGACCTCGACCCGCACTTGTCGCTGCTGCGTCGTGTCGGCGACCGGAGGAGGTTGTGCCAGCAGCCGTCTGGCCTCGTCGGGGGGGTCGAAAGCCAGGGCGAGCGCCGCAGCGGCTCCGAGAAGGAGGATCACCTCCCGGAGGTCTGCGCGAGCTTGCGCAGCTTGCCCTGGACCAGGCTCCGCGCGACCGGCGAGATCTTGTCCACGAACAGGATGCCCTCCAAATGGTCCATCTCGTGCAGGAGACAGCGCGCCTCCAGCCCCTCCAGGCCCTCGCGCCGATGGAAATTCCCGTGGACGTCCTGCCAGGAGACGTGCACCTTCTCGGGACGGCTGACCTTTCCGCGGACTCCCGGGACGGAGAGGCAACCCTCGTCCATGACGCAATCGGGAGCCGCCGGTTCCAGGACCGGATTCACATAGACGACGGGACTCTTGGATCCGCCCTCCCGGAACTCGGTGTCCACCGCCAGCACACGCAGGAGTCGCCCCACCTGCACCGCGGCCAAGCCCACGCCGTCGGCCTCGTACATGGTTTCCACGAGGTCGTCGCACCAGGCGCGGAAGGCGTCGTCGAACTCCTGGGGTTCCACGGGTCGCGACAGCTTGCGCAGGACCGGATCACCCCAGGTCAACACCCGAAGCACCGCCATGCCTACCCCTCCTGGACCTTGGACACGATGGCCTGGCGCTGGAACTCCAGCTTCACGCCTTCGGAAAGGCGCAGGACCACGTTGCCGTTGTCCTGGACCTTTTCGACCTCGGCGAAGAATCCAGCCTGGGTCAGCACGCGGTCGCCCTTCTTGAGGTTCTTCTGGAGCTGGTCCGCTTCCTTCTGCTTCTTCATGGCCGGTCGGATGGAGAGGAACCACATCGCGCCGCCGAAGACCAGGAAGAGAGGGAGCATGGAGCTCAGGGACTCGACAAGGGACTGGTTCGGTGCGGCCATGGAGGGTTCCTTTGGTGGTTCCGTGCAAAGGCCGGGAAAGGTACCAATCCCTACGGTCCCGCGCCCCCGTGCCGCACGATCTTCCCGTCTTCCCAGTAGAGCACGTCCTCGGCGAGGTTGCAGGCGAGATCCCCGATGCGACGGAGGTCCTGCCCGATGCGGATCTCGAGGAAGGAATGGTCTATGTCGGCGGCGTCCCCGCTCCCGGCGCGGGTCCGCGCGTTCCCCCAGGTGGCCCTGGACAGCGATCGCATGGAGGGCGATTCGTCCAGCACCGACTGGGCGACCCGGGAGTCGCGTTCCCGGAGCGCGTGGAGCGAGCGCCCCAGCATGGAGAGGATCCTGGAGGAAAGGAGCGAAAGTGCGTCCCCTACGGGCCCGGACAGGTTGGGCGAGGCCTCCAGGACGCTCAGGGCCTGGTCGGCGATGCGCCCCAGATCTCCGTTGGCG
>CAYXXL010000208.1:0-5806 GCA_964469025.1 uncultured Fibrobacteria bacterium | reverse complement strand
GGATTCGAGAAGGAGCTCGAGCTCCAGCTCGCCATCGTGCACCGCGTGGCCGCCGAGGAGTTCAAGGCCGCCGGAACCAAGCTGAGCTACCTGGTGGGCACCATGATCGAGATCCCGCGCGCCGCCCTGGTGGCCGCGGACATCGCGGAGGTCGCGCAGTTCTTCTCCTTCGGGACCAACGACCTGACCCAGACCACTCTGGGCATGAGCCGCGACGACGCCGGGAAGTTCCTGCCCTACTACAACAAGATCGAGATCACCAAGGGCAATCCCTTCGCCACCATCGACCAGGCGGGTGTGGGTCGCCTGATGAAGCTCGCCATCGAGGGCGGTCGCGAGACCCGCCCCGACATCAAGCTCGGCATCTGCGGCGAGCATGGTGGCGAGCCCTCCTCGGTCAAGTTCTGCCACGACATCGGCCTGAAGTACGTGTCCTGTTCCCCCTACCGGGTGCCGGTCGCCCGCCTGGCAGCCGGACAGGCCGGGCTCGCCGAACTGAAGAAGGCGAAGGCCGCCGCCGACGCCGTCAAGGCGAATGCCAAGCCCGCGGCGAAAAAGGTGGCCAAGAAGGTACCAGCCAAGGTGGCCAAGAAGGTTGCGAGGAAGGCACCAGTGAAGGCGGCCAAGCCTGCCCCCAGAAAAGTGGCGGCGAAGAAAGTCGCGCCCAAGGCCAAGCCGGTGGCGAAGAAGACGGTCAAGAAGGTGGCCAGGAAGCGGTGAGACCAATCCGCAGGGGACGCCAGATTCAGCGTCCCCGCGGTTGGATCGATCCCATCGGTTCCAGCGATCCACGGCTCCGCCTCCCTCCGAAGGGAGGTGGGGCTTTTTCGCGACCGGATCGCTTCGGGTGCCTAGTCGACCAGACCCATTCCCGCGAGGATCCTGGGCAGGCATTTCTCGATCCGCGATTCGCGGGTGGCCGCCTGCTTGGCCGACGAGAAATGGAGCAGATACCCCCTTTGCCGCCCCGGGGTCAATGCTTCGAACGCTTGCTTCAGGGCGGGCGTCCTTTCCAGCCTGCGCCGGAATTCGTCGGGAACCGGAAATTCGTCCGTCTTCTTGAACTCCACCTTCGTGCCGGCCTTTTCCACCTCGATGGCTTCCAGGATGTATGTCTTCAGGACCGCCTGCATCTTCGCGACCCCGGAAGCCTCCGTGAACCGGATCTGCCGTGCGGCCTGCACGTTCCCGGTCTGGACGACCAGGATCCCGTCGGGGTCCTTCAGCAACGCGCCCTTGAAGAACAGGAAGGCGCAATATTCCTTGAACCCGTGGATGAGGACGACGTTCTTGCCCTCCAGGGTATAGCATGGCTGGCCCCACTTCAACTCTTCCCGCAGATTGCAGGACAGGGCGATCTTCCGCAAGAGGGCCATCTCGTCCCGCCACGTTTCCTCCCGCTTCAGGAAGGCGTCCACAACGGGGTTCGTCTCGATTTCGACTCCTGATCCCATGGATGAAGATTCTACGTAGGCGATCGCCAGCTCGTCAACGCATGTTCGATCACTTGGATGCTCTAGCCTCCCGGGACGGGATTCCGACGCTTTGCTACCCTGGAGACCCTAGGGGGGACTCGTGACGCTGGAAGACATCCTGAAGAATCCGGAGGACCACGACCTTGGATGCAAGGTCCTGGGAAAGTGCACCGTGGACAATCCGCTCGTCGGGCAGCGCTTCGTGGAGGACTGGCAGAAGGTGTGCCTCACCTCCGACGCGGAGGTCCTGCGCGATCTCGCCTCCCGGGGCGTGCCCGCTCCCGCCCTCGAGAAGGCCGGGCCCAGGAAGAAGATCTTCCACGACCCCGCCTGGACGCGGGCCGCCATCGTGACCTGCGGAGGGCTCGCGCCCGGCCTCAACGCCGTCATCAAAGGGCTGGTGCAGGTGCTGTGGTTCGACTACGGCGTTCGCCACGTGTTCGGCATCCCCTACGGCTACCGCGGTCTCAATCCCAAATACCGGCACGCTCCCGTCCCCCTGACGCCGGAAGCCGTGGACACCATCCACGAGGAGGGCGGAACGGTGCTGGGGTCCAGCCGGGGGAACCAGGAACCCTCCACCATGGTGGACACGCTCCAGCGCCTGAACATCAACGTGCTGTTCTGCGTGGGCGGGGACGGCACCCTGCGCGGAGCCCACGCCATCGCCGAAGAGGTCGCCAAACGCCGACTCCCCATCTCGGTGGTGGGCATCCCCAAGACCATCGACAACGACCTGAACCTGGTGGATCGCACCTTCGGGTTCGAAACCGCCGTGTACAAGGCGGCGGAGATCATCTCCAGCGCCCACGTCGAGGCTCGCGGCGCCTCCAACGGACTTTCCATCGTGAAGCTTATGGGGCGCGACTCCGGCTTCATCGCCGCCTACGCCACCTTGGCCAACACGGTGGTCAACATCTGCCTGATCCCCGAGGTGGAATTCCACCTGGAGGGGCCGGACGGGTTGTTCGAGGCCCTGCGCCGACGCTACGAGCGCGGAAAGACCCACGCCGTGCTCGTGATCGCGGAAGGCGCCGGCCAGGATCTCTTCAAGGGACTCCCCGAGGTGAAGGACGCCTCGGGCAACGTGCTCAAGCACGACATCGGAGACTTCCTGGTGGACAAGATCCGTCACCACTTCGAGCAGCTGGGCATGGACATCGCGCTGCGGTACTTCGATCCCAGCTACTCCATCCGCTCGGTCCCCGCCCGCGGCACCGACGCCATCTTCTGCTACCAGCTCGCGGAAAACGCCGCGCACGCCGCCATGGCGGGAAGAACGGACATCGTGGTGGGATCCACCGCAGGGGTGTTCACCCACGTGCCCATCTCCTACGCGACCTCCGAGCGCAAGAAGCTCGACGTCGACGGGGCGCTTTGGCACGCCGTGCTCTCGTCCACCCGCCAAATCGAATACTTCCGGGCCGGCCGCCTATCGTGAGGGCCTCCAGGCATCTTCCCTGTCCCGGCAGCGAACGGGCCTCCATGGCGAGCCGCACCACCTTCCAGTTGGGAGGGAGCGTCCGGTACCTGCTGGAGCCCACGAACGAACAGGAACTGGCGGACGCGCTCCGCTGGGTCCGCGCCAAGGGGCTGGAGCTGTTCGCGATGGGCCGCGGGTCGAATCTGGTGGTTTCCGACAAGGGGTGGTCCGGGGCGGTGGTCGCGATCTCCAACGGATTCTCCGGAGTCGATTGGATCGAGGAACGAGCCGCGGTCTTCGCGGGCACGCGCCTGACGGATCTTGTCGCACAGGCGGTCGGCCGGGGTTTGGCCGGGATCGAGCGCCTCGCGGGCATTCCCGGCACCGTGGGGGGTGCCGTCGCGATCAACGCGGGCGCCTACGGGCAGGAATTCGGCGATCGCGCCGCAGCCGTGAGATCCATGGACCTCGACGGCATCGTTCGGGAGAGGACCCGCGAGGAATGCGGATTCGGGTACCGGACTTCGGTGTTCCGGGGATGCCGCGAGATCGTCCTCTCGGCGGAACTTGTCCTGGCGCAGGGCGACCCCGAGGAACTCCGCCGGGTCGTGCGCGAGACGCAGAAGGCCAGGCTCGACAAGCAACCCCTGAACCTGCCCAACGCGGGATCGCTGTTCAAGCGGCCGTCCGGCGGGTACGCCTCCAAGATGGTGGAGGAGGCCGGCCTGAAGGGCTTTCGGGTTGGGAATGCCGCCATCTCCGAGAAGCACGCCGGGTTCGCCGTCAACCTGGGCGGGGCCACCGCGCAGGACGTCTGGAAGCTTTCCTGCGAAGTCATCCGCAGGGTTCGCGAACACAACGGCGTCGAACTGGAACGCGAGGTGGTCTTCCTGGGGGATTTCGGCATTATGGGGTCCGATCCTTGACTCGTGGTTCCCGTTCCGCCAGGTTCGTCCTCGCGGTGGGGCTCGCGGCGACATCGGGACAGATCCAGCCCATCGTAGCCCGCGACCTTCGCGTTTCCCTGGCGGAGATCGATTCCAACGGGGTCCGGCTCCTGCGCCTGCGGACCTTCGCGGACACCTTCGGATCGCCCTGGCTCCTCGCCGTGGATCCCACCGCCCTCGAACCCTCGCTCCATCGGCGTTCCGGATGGATCGAGACGGGTCGACCGCTGGAGGTTCTCGATTCCACCCCATGGGGAAGGCTGCGTCGCACCGAGCTGGATTCCGGCTGGCGGACCGCGGGCCTGTCGCGCATCCTGGGTCGCGAGCGGGGCATCGTGTTGTCCGTCGATCTCTGCCCGTCGCACAAGCCGTTGGACCGCAGGATCGTGCGGAGGGTTTGGGAAAGTTTCCGTCACGACGACAAACCCGTGCCGGTGTCCTTCTCCCTGTCGGGGACGTGGATCCGCAACCACGCGGACGATCTCGCCTGGCTGGAAACCCAGGTCGATTCGGGGCGGATCGATCCCACCTGGATCAACCACACCGACCACCATCGCTACATCAGGGGGGTTCCCGACCACCGGAATTTCCTGTTCCTGCCGGGGACCGACGTGCTCGCCGAGATCCTGGGGGCCGAACGCGAAATGCTCCGCCACGGCGCCATCCCCGCCGTCTTCTTCCGTTTTCCGGGGCTGATGGACGATTCGGCCATCTTCGGCCAGGTCGTGGCCACCGGCCTTCTGCCCGTGGGCTCGGACGCCTGGCTCGCCAAGCGCCAGGCAGCCAGACCCGGGAGCATCGTCCTCATCCACGGCAACGGGAACGAGCCGGTGGGCGTTGACGACTTCCTACGGCTGTTGGACTCCGAGCGGATGAACATCCGCGAGGGGAGCTGGCACCTGGAAGACCTGTCGGAAGATCTGGAGGAGGAGGAAATCCCGCCCAAGGGGACGGATTCGGCCCGCTGACCTATCGAACCCGGTGAGTGGAACCGCTTCCTAATTCTTCGGGGGAGAGGCCTTGTCCGGCACCACCAGGAACGACTTCGCCGACTCCCGCACGCTCTCGTCCGGGTCCTGCGCGAGACGGCCCAGGATCCGGAAGGACGGCCCGGATCCGATATGCCCCAGATCCACCGCGGACTCCAACCGCAGGGCCGGGGCCGGATCCCTGGAAAGCGCTTCCAGGGCGGAAGTGTCGGAAATCGAGATCCCGTCGGAAAGGGTGACCATCGCCTGCACGCGTTCGTCCAGGGACGCCGCCGGATCCTTGCAGATCTTCCACAGGAGTGTCCGGGCAGCCGGGCCTTCGGACAGGATCCGGCGACGCAGGATGGACATGGCCAGCGGGTCGGAGCCGGCATCGGACCGGGAACGCGCCGCGAGTTCCGCCACGTCCTCCCGCAGGGTCCGTCCCTCGAGGAGTTCGGCGACCGACCGGAGCGCCTGGGAATCCACCACGGGTGCGGGGCACGACACCGAAATGGGAGGGGGAGGTTGAGGCTTTTCCTTCGAGAAGTTGGGAATGTCCAGGGTGACCGAGACCCACCAGCCCGGGTTGTCGATGCCGGTGGTCGCGTCCACGGGAGGGGTCGGAAACCAACCCGGTTTCAGCCCGCGCAGGATCCAGGCCTGGAACTCGGTGAGCCCCCCCGCGATGTGGAATGAGCGCCACGCCACGCTCGCCCCGATGTCCTGCCGCCAGATGGTGGACTCCCAACGCGATTCCCATCCGATGGAGACGGGCAAGTCGAAGGCGGTTTCGAACGCCAGGTAGGGAACCATGTGGAAGCTTCCGGACGACGGCTCCATGCTCACGGCGGCGCGGGCCCTCACGAAATCCCACTTCTGCGCGGCCGCCAACCAGGCGCGACCGGTGGTGGCCTCTCCCGACCTGGTCACGTCGCCGAACAGGTCGCGGTCGGTGGGATACAGGAGTTCGTCGAATCCCAGGGACAGGTC
>CAYXXL010000207.1:0-5823 GCA_964469025.1 uncultured Fibrobacteria bacterium | reverse complement strand
CCCGATGATCATGGGCTCGGATTCGGGGTGGTTGATGTTGGCGGGGATGATGGCGCGGCCGCGGGCCACCTCGTCGCGGACGAATTCCGCCGTGATCTTCTTGGGGAGGTTGGCCCCGAAGGACCGACCGCCGTGCTGGAAGTAGATGGAGTCGCGCGAAAGGTCCGGCCCCATCTTCTGGAAAAGATCTTCCAATCCCTGGTTTTCGCGCAGGGCGACGAACTCCATTTCCGGGGTGACGATCCCTTTGCGAGCATAGTGGATCTGGGTGACCGAATGCCCGGATTTGGCGCGCAGCACTTCCCGGATGCCGCGCGGGAATTCGCGGAGCTTCCCGGCGTCGCGGGCGCTCTGTCGAGCTGCTTCGGTGGCGTAGCCATCGTCGCGGAGGGCACGGTGGCGCGGTGCCACGACTTGCACGTCGCCGCGGTCGCGGATCCAGGAGGCGCGGACCGATGGAAGTCCGCCTTCCACGGTTCCGGTGTAGGTGGGATCGCCCCAGGGACCGGAAGTGTCGTACAGAAGCACCGCGTCGTTTTGCCGCACCGTGCCATCCGGTTCCCGCGTGTCCTGCAGGGAGACTTCCTTCATGGGCACGCGAATTCCGTGGTTTCCCTCGCGGTAGACTCGTCTGGTGGCTTCTTCTGACATTGGATTCTCCTGGTTCCGATCTGGGACAGGAGAATGCCCTGAGGCCTCCTCGGACTCCCGACGGCGGCATGACCCGCATCCGGTCGTCTGGATTCCAGAAGAACCCAAGAGGGTCTCGGCCTGCTTTCCGGCCGTCTCAGCCCGCCGTGCGGGCACCCCTGTCCGTTGGTGCGGATTGAAAATACATCGCAAGGACGGGATCTCGGGCTTCCTCGGACAACGGAAAAGGAGTTGTTGGCATTTCAACGCCGTTTTTCCGTACAATCGGGAGTGGAGCCGACGGATTTCGATCCTTCCATTACCTTGATGTGGTACTCCGACAAAGGACGGGATATGGCAAGCAAGCGCATTTGGATGACTCTCCTCGGATCCGCTACTCTGGCAATGGCCGGGTGGGACTTCGTCCCCGAGGGATCCTGGGCGGACTTCGGCAATCCACGCTCCCGAGCGATGGGGTCGGTCTGGTGGACGGATTCCACCCATTTCGGGCTCTGGGCACTGGATGCCAACCCCGCCGGTCTGGTGGGCTCGTCCGGAAGCCCCTTCAGCGCCGACCTCGCCACTTCGGGAACTTCGCTCTCCGGTGGTGGCGGTGAGCTTTCGCACACCGAACCCGTCCACTTGGGCATCGGGTCCGGAAAGGCCGAAACCTACGCCTTCCAAGCGCACCTGATCGACGTGGAGGAAACCTGGAGGGATTCCACCGGCACCCCTGCCTACAATCTGTCCCGCCTGCGTTGGGGATTCGATGCCGCGGTCTCCCTGGCAGACAACCGCGCACTGGTGTTCGGGATGGGGCTGGACGGTCGCCTGCCCGGCTCCGAAACCCAGGACACCTCCGGGACCACCACCCAGGGCACCTTCAAGCATCTGCAATGGGCCTTGGAGGGATTCCGCATCGGGTTGACCTCGAGGATCCTGGAATCGGTCACGCTGGGTGTCCAGGCATCGGTGCGCGCCACGGTGGATTCGCTGCAGTACTCCCCCAGCGCGCCTTCCCCCGCCACGAATCCCCAGCTTCGGTATGCCCGCATCGATCTTCCCGTGATCGGTGCCGGTATCAGCGTGGATCGAGCCGACTGGCCCTTGGAGGGAACCGTCCTGTTCGACTGGGGAACCGGGTACCAGATCGGGGTGCTCAAGGACCAGCCCGCGGGGGTCAACGTCGATCTTCCCCAATTGACCACCGACAGTCTGCGATTCGCCCTCGCGGTCCAAGGTCGCCCGGACAGGCGAATCCCGGACCAGGTGTTCCGTCCCTCCTTCGCCGTCCACTGGACCAGTTCCAACACCCAAGCCTTCGATCCCTCCCCGGGCACCAGCGACCCCTTGTCGCACGGGGCTCAAGCGAACGATTCTTCCTGGACGGTGCGCCGCACCGGGCTGGTCCTGGGCATGGAATGGAGCTGGCTGGACCGCATCCACGCCCAGGTGGAAGGGGAGGCCCTGCTGGAAGGCATCACCGCCAAGAAGGGTCTCTACATCGCCGGCAATTCCGGGGACACCAATTTCTCCACGACCGACTCCAGGATCGGTCTGGGGCTCGAATTTGCCCACACCTTGATCCCGGCATGGCGCGAGGCCGTCCCCAAGGACGATGGATTCTGCCTGCGCTTGGGGATGGAATACCAGGCCTTGGGGGGGCTGTCCCTGGAGCCGGGTTGGTTCACCGACCTGAATTCCGGTCGCGAACCTCCCTACGCCAGCATTCCGACCGCCGCCCAATTGGGCATCTTCCCCTCCTTGGGCGCCCATGCCCAGGAACTGTCCTGGACCGGCGGTTTGGGCGGATGGATACTCGACCACAAGCTGGCGGCGGATTTCGCCTTCAGCTGGAACACCTGGACCCCGTCCAGCAGGACGGCCCAGACCGGTGCCGGCTGGGACCTGCAGGTCCACTACCAGATCTGACAAGATCCACCTCGCGTCGGGAAGCCGCGGTCAGCAGCAGCGCCGGGGGCCTCCCGACCAGCGGCGGACGGTTTCCTCCCGAAACCACTGGGCGGGGCCGAGCGGCGATCCGGAGAATGCATGGTGGGTTCTCCAATGCGCGAGATAGGCTTCGTACCCGTCTTCTCCGGACAGGCGCCGCAGGACCATCCACGCGATGGACAGGACCCGTCTCATGCGGTCTTGCACGTGGGCCCGCCCCGAGTGGGCGGCCCTCCCGACCAGCCCAGCTTGTCGCGCAAGGCGTCGGAGAACGTGGCTCCGGTGGGGCGAAGCAGGAAGACCGGTCGATCGGATCTCGAAACGCGCACTTCGTCCAGGGTTTGGAGCGGAAAGGGGTTGCGCCCGTCGGACAGGAGCAGGAAGGGGCCTCCGCTGCGCGGTCGCAGGACCAGAGGCCGATCGTCGGGCAGCACCATGGGCCTGACATTCAGGCTGTGCGGCGCCACGGGAGTCAGGATCAGGCATTTCACAGAATGCTCCACGATGGGTCCTCCCACGGCGAGGGAATAGGCCGTGGAACCGGTGGGGGTCGCCACCAGGAGCCCGTCCGCCCAGTAGTCGCAGAGGGTCTTGCCGCCGGAAACCACTTCCAGGTCCACCATGGACAACTCCCGTTTTCCCCGCAGGAAGAATTCGTTCAGGCACCGGTCGCGGTGGACGATCCGGCGTCCCCGGCGCACGACGGCCTCCAGAGCCGTGCGCTCCTCCACGTAATTCCCGCCGGAGGCCAGCGAATCCAGGATCTGGAGCCCCTCGTGAGCGGAAAGATCGGCCAGGAAACCCAGATGGCCGTAGTTGAGTCCCACCAGGGGAACGGGGCGCCCCTCCAAAAGTCGCGCCGCGGACAGGAGCGTTCCATCGCCTCCGATGGACAGGACCGCCTGGGAGCGGCGGAGGAAGGATGCGTCGCTTTCGGCCTTGCACCCCGGAGGGATCCAGGCGATGGCGCTCTTGTGCCAGAGGATCTCCATTCCGCGTCCGAGTGCCCAACGCCGCAGGGTATCGGCCGTCTCGGAAAGCCGCGCGTCGCGCTTGAAGGCCACCACCCCGAGTCGTTCCAGGACCATGGACATTTCAGGCGTCCTCCATGGAAAGCACGCGAAGGAGATGCGGCCAGGAAACGGGAAGATGACCCGCGCCAACGAGTTCCGTCCGCCCTGGACACGAACTGGCAAAGGCGTGCAAGGCCAGCGCGGCTTCGGGAAAGCCCTTCGCGTCCACCGCCTGGGCACCGGGCTGCTCCTCGCCCCGCAGGACGATCCCGTCCGGAAAGAGTCCCACCCCCACGCCGAAGGCGCGCAGGCCGTCGGCCAGGACCGAGAGCCGGTCGTCCCGTTCCACCCGCAGCTCGCCCAGGCCGGACAGAACCGTTTCCGCGTCCGCGGCCACGGCGGCCACGGCCAGGAAGGCGGAGAATCCCGCGAGTCCGGGGATGTCCCGGGCGTCGAACCGACGGCCGACCATCCTGCCGTGGCGGACGCGTATGTCCCCGGAGGGGACTCCCTTCGCTTCGCTCCAGCGCACGATCTCGACGTCCGCACCCATCCGCCGCAGGCAGGAGAAGAGGCCCGATCGGGAAGCCGGAAGGGTCACATCCACCACCGTCGCGTCCGTCCCGCGCCGAAGGCAGCCCGTGACCGCGCACCACCCCGCGAGGTCCACGTCGCCACGCAGGCGCACATCGGCAGGCGGCAGGGACAGGACCCGGGGAACCCGCCGCGATCGCAGCTTGCGCACCGCACCCTTCATCCTCTGCATCCGCCGTTGCAACTCCTCCTCCTCGGGAGAGGAATCTTCGCGCATCGACTCCACGTCCAGACCGAACAGCGGAAGCGAGTCCTCCAACGGATCCGCCGCGGTGGACGGTTCCTGGAAATCCAGCCCTTCCCGGGAAGCGAGACCCGCCAACGTCCAGGCGAGCCGGGAGCGCCAATTCCGGCAAACCAGTTCGCGCAACGGGGGAGTTCTCCCACGGAAAACCAGCAAATGCGACCCCTCGCGGGTTTCGTGGACCGGCACCCACCCCGCCTCGCGCAGGGCTTCGCGCCAGGGGCCGAGGGATTCGGCGACCTGGGGCGGGCAGGAGACCCCCACGGGTCGATGCGGCTCGGAAAATCCCGCAGCGAGCGCGGTCATTCCCGCCGCGAAGAGGGGGGGGAGGAATGGGTCGATGACGAATTCCGACCGATCGCGAAGATCGTCGCCAGGCCCCACCACCAAGCCTTCCGCGTCCAGCTCCGCCAGCGCGCCGATTCCGGAAAGCCAATGGCGGACGGTCTCCCATTCCGGAGTGGACTGCCAACCGCGAAGAAGCGTGCGCCCGGGCGCGAGAAGGGCGAGCAATGCGGCGGAAAAAGCCTGGTGACGGTCGGGCGGAAGACGGATCTCGCCCTTGAGGGGGCGCAGCCGTCGGACTTCGACGATCATCGATCCATCACAAGGAACCGGTCCTGCCCCAGCACCTCCCTGGCCCTCTCCCTCTCTTCCGGCGAACCGAATCCGAGCAGGACGGTTCCCGATTCCCCCTCGCGCACCTTGAGGATCTCCAGGTCCTGCACGTTGATGCCGGCCTGGGCGAGCGGATCCAGAAGGGCCAGCATCTGTCCGGGACGGTCCTCCAGGCGGACGACGAATTCCGACAAATCGTGCGCGATCCCCTTGCGCGGCATCCGGAATTTCTCGCGGAACGCCTTGCCCTCTGCGAAGACGTCGCGGAAGGCCTTCTCGGAGGCCACGACTTCCCTCCCGAGCTCGGGCTCCTCGAGGAACAGCTGGCTCTCGCGCATCGCGTCGCCGGCCTGGATGGCCTCCAGGTAGCGCCGGACCGCCTCGCCGCCCTCCGAGGCCAGGGCTTCATCGGCGCGGGCCCAGGCCTGCGCCCGGTCGGCCAGTTCGGAAAGCAGTTGGGCGGTCTCGCGCAAGCCCGCGGCGATGGGGGCGGGGTTGGTCGCGAGGATGTCGCGCCAGACATCCCAGGAAGAAAGCGCCAGACGGGTCATGTCCCGGAACCCGCCCGCGGCCAAGGCCAGCGCGGCCTGCGACAACCGATCGTCCGATCCGGCCCATGCCGACAGCGCGGTGGACAAGATCTGGGGAACATGGCTGATCCTCGCGACGCAGTCGTCGTGCTGCTGGGGGTCCAGGATGGCCCCCCGCGCGCCCAGTGCGAGGATGAGGGCCTTGGCCGCCTCGGGCGTCAGGGCGGGATCGAGCGCGAAG
>CAYXXL010000206.1:0-5854 GCA_964469025.1 uncultured Fibrobacteria bacterium | reverse complement strand
CAAAACCAGGAAACCCGAAAATCCGCCAACAGTACTGCCGCGCAGACTCCTAGCGGGGTTTGCGTCGGGCCCCCGGAATCCGGCGGCAGAGGACGCTTACGGGCCGGTCGCCTGCCAATCGTCTTTCGCAGTGATCGCGCCCTCGATCCAGTCCCACTCGATCTTCTGGTAGGTGAAGGAGATCCGGAGTTCGTCGTGGTCCGGCTTCCCGTTCGGGCCGTTCACGGTGAACTGGCGGATGCCGACGAGGGATGCGTCGGTCAGGAGCACCTTGCGCTGAATGGTCATCGTCTTCGTAACGTTGGGGGCCGCCACCCGCAGTTCGACCCGAGGCAGGGATTCGCCGGTCGCGAGCAGGTTGTAGAGCATCGCCCAAGCCCTGTCGACCTGAACATCGACGATCAACGGCTTGTGCTGGCGTTTCGCGGCGGCCGAACCGGTCTGCGCGTCGAGGGGAATCGCGATCTCGTGGGAGATGGAGTCCACGAGGATGGATCCTTCCTCGCCCTTGGCGGTGACGGAACCCTTGATCCCGCCGCTCTTCTGCCCCTGGATGAACAGGTACTGGAATTCGGCGGACCCGGCGGTTCCCGCCAGGAGCGTGGTCAACGCGAGTCCGATCGGATGGAGGCGTGGTCGCATGGGAAATGTCCAGGGATGGGGTGGGATCCGGGAGCGTCTACGTCGCATGGAACGAAGGCGCGCCCTTGGAAGGCCAATATATCTCGTCCGGTGCGATCCACCAACGCCCGGTTCGGGGCGTGCCCCTCGGCGCTTCAGTTTCCCCGCGTGGCCGCCTTGCGCTCGCGCTTGTCGTGGTAGAGGAGCGCGTCGGCCTGGGCGAGAACGCTTTCCAGGTCCTGTCCATCACCGGGGTTCCAAGCCATCCACCCGGCGCTGGTCCGCGCCGTCCAAGCCCTCCCCAATTCGTGCGAACGGCGTTCCAGGGCCTCCCGGAGCCTGGCGATGGCTCCCTCCAGGTTCCCGTCGTCGGCGATCAGCGAAATCACCGCGAATTCGTCTCCGCCAAGCCGCGCGATGACATCGGACTGGCGGAATCCGTCCTCCAGGGCGCGGGCCAGGCTGCGGATGGCCATGTCGCCGTCGGCATGTCCGTGCACGTCGTTGATCTCCTTCAGGCCATCCAGATCGCACAGCACCACGCCGATCCGCAATTGTCCGCGCTGGGCCGCCCTCACCAGGATCGCCCCCTGCTCCAGCAGCCCCCGGCGGTTCAGGAGGCCGGTGAGATCGTCGCGGCGCGCAAGCCGGATGAGATCTTCCTTGATCTGGTTTTCCCGCGTCGCCTTCTGGATACCCGACAGGAGCATGGTCAGCGAAAGTCGGAGGCTTTCCAGGAACAGTTCGTTGGAATTCCAGTCGCGGACCTGCACCACCCCGAAGTGTTCGTTTCCAAGCGAGAGGGAAAGGGTCGCCCAGGTACCGGCGAGCTTGTCGTCGCGGGGCAGCAGCAGATCGTGGCCCGGGGGGCCGATCCGCCTCTTGTTGGTGTCCAGCGCGAAGGTGAACGGCCGGGAGAACCCTTCGGACAGCGGAATCGCCGAGAGGTCCGGATTGAACAGGAGAAGGCGGAGACGGTTCTCCGCGAAGGGTTGCAGCGCGTCGACGATGCGGTAGGGCAGCTCGTCGCGCGGGATGTCGTAGGTGAGGGTCTGGATGGCCTGGAACTGGACCCGCATCAGGTATTGCAGGGATTGTCGGCGGCGCGCGTCCAGGCTGTGCCGCGCCTGCGAGACCAGGGCCTCGGCGGCCACCAGCGCACGGGACGCCTCGGGAGGAGGAGGAGGGTAGGCAGCCAGGAGGAGGTTTTCCTCCCAGAGGTCGATTTCCGCGTGCTCGGCACCGTCGAGGGTCTCCTCCATCCGATCCAGGAACGCGTCCTGGGATTCCGGTTTCGACAGGATTTGCCGTAGCGTGTGCGGGGCGGGGACTCCGGCGGATTCGGCGAGGAGGTGGGGGAGGGACGTGGTGGTGGCCCCCCCGGCATGGCATCCGCAGGAACGCCGCACGGCGAGATCGGTGGGGGTGGTGATCTCGGTGGGCGCGCCACCGCGGTGCAGGTCCAG
Organism: uncultured Fibrobacteria bacterium; assembly: GCA_964469025.1. Taxonomy (GTDB): domain Bacteria; phylum Fibrobacterota; class Fibrobacteria; order UBA5070; family UBA5070; genus UBA5070. Next base: position 3,767 of record CAYXXL010000206.1, on the reverse strand, counting down.
GAGCATTTCCATGGCCCGGAAAGCGACCTGGTAGGTCCCGGCCTTCACCGTGGTCAAGGGAGGCACCATGGTGCGCGCTTCCTCGATGTCGTCGTAGCCTGTCAGCAACACGTCGTGGGGGATGCGCAGGCCTCGCTTGGACAAGGCCTTGCGCACTCCCAAGGCCATGGGGTCGTTGGCGCACACGATCGCCTGGGGGAGGCGGGTCCGATGGAGGATCCTATCCGCGGCGTCCTTTCCCGATTCCATCGTGAAATCTCCGGTATCGACCAGGTTCGGATCCTGGGCGAGTCCGTATTGGGCCAGCGTCTTGACCCAATCCGCCCACCGTCGACGGGCATCGGCGTTCGAAGTCGGACCCCCGATGTACGCGAATCGGGTCAAGCCGTGGGTACCGGCCAAGTGGTGGGCGATGGCATCCATGCCGCCCCCGTCGGGAACCACGGAGGCGATCCCGGGCAGCTTCAGGCCGATGCTGACGACGGGACGGGGTGGAAGCCGACCCAGGAGGTCGAGGATCGCGGAGGGTCCCGTGAAGTTGCAAAGCGTGCCGGTGGGGATCAGGTACCCGTCGATTTCCCTCATCCGTGCGAGTTCGAAGATCTCCACCGGACCACCTCGGTTTTCCGGGTCGTCGTAGGCGCATCCCACCAGCCCGACGAGCCGCACCCCCAGGAGTCTGGCCGCGCTGGACGCCCCGTGCCACACCTGGCTCTGGTACCAGCCATCCAGGCGGGTGACCATGAGAGCGAAGGTCGGGAGGCGATTCATGTCGTTCAGTTTCCGATTTTCCGTCCATGGAAGGCAACTGGAACCGCCCGCCGTTCCGGGGTGCCCGGTCTGGCGCGACCACACGTCCTACCCGACGAGCGGATATCGCGATCTGAACTGGACATGGATGGGGTCAAATTAGGATCAAGTCAGGCGGAGGATGGTTTCGGCATGGAGGGGGTATTCTCCCAGGAGCCGTCGGCGATCGCCCATTTGGAACCTTGAAAACTCGAATCCAGGCGCCACGACGCACCCCAGAAGCGCCCATCCATCGCAGCCGTCCACTTCGGCGCCGAACCAACGGTTCGCGGGAACCACGGTCTGGAAGGAATCCTTGGGGCCTGGACCCAGCCGTCGAGTCACCCGTTCCCCCCCCTCGGCCAGGACGTGGATCTTCAACGGCCAACCCGCATGCCAGTTCCAGAGCTCCTCGGCGTCGATGCGGTGGAAGCGCGAAACATGGGGGGGCTCCAGGAGGAAGAGAATCGAGGTGAACGCGGGCCGTTCCCCGTGCCGGGGCGACTCGACGATCTGGTGGGATCTGTGGGTTTCCCGATACCATCCTCCCTCGGGGTGGGGCTCCAACCCCAAGCGTTCGACCCATTCCGCGACGGATTTCGATTTGGGTGGAGGCTCCATGTTCGGAAACGATACAGTCGAGCGGAGCGCGAGGCTGGCGAATCCGCGCTCGTTCCGAAGGGAATCGTTGGCGGGATGTCAACGACCGCCCTTCCTCGAGGGACCTCCGGTGGCCTTCGATCTACCTTTGCCCCCCTATGCTGCAGTTCCGAGAACCAGAAAAAAACGTCTCCTTTCCGGAGATCGAGCGCCGGATCCTGGCATTCTGGGACGACACCAAGGCCTTCGAGGGCCAGGAAGCCGTGCGGCGCGACGCGCCACCCTTCCATTTCTACGACGGACCTCCCTTCGCCACGGGCCTTCCGCACTACGGACATCTCCTGGCCGGCACCTTGAAGGACATCGTGCCGCGCTACTGGAGCATGCGTGGACGCCGGGTGGATCGACGCTTCGGGTGGGATGTCCACGGCGTTCCGGTGGAGACGGAGATCCAGAACAGCCTGAATCTCGCGGGACTGGCCGAGATCAACGCCTACGGCATCGACAAGTTCAACGAAGCCTGCCGCGCCATCGTGCTGCGCTACGCCGGGGAATGGGAAAAGACGGTCCGACGCATGGGGCGATGGGTGCACTTCAAGGGCGGCTACAGGACCATGGATCCGTCCTACATGGAATCCGTGTGGTGGGTCTTCAAGGAGTGCTTCGAAAAGGGGCTGGTCTACGAAGGCTACCGCGTCGTGCCCTACTCCCCCAGGCTCGCGACCCCGCTCTCGAACTTCGAGGTCAACCAAGGCTACCGCGACCGGCAGGATCCGTCGCTCACCCTGAAATTCTTCCTGGTGGGCGACCCCGACGACGCGGCTCTCCTGGTCTGGACGACGACTCCATGGACCCTTCCGTCCAACCTCGCGGTGGCGCTGGGCCCGGAAATCGATTACGTCAAGATCCGGCAAGGGTCGGGCGTCTACTGGATCGCGGAACCCAGGCTTTCCGCCTACTTCGACCCCGCCGAGGTGGAGGTTCTGGACCGGCGCAAGGGCGTCGAACTCGCCGGTCGACGCTACGCCCCGCTTTTCACCCATGCTCCGAGACTTTCGGAAAAGCAGTACACCCTGGTGCTGGCCGACTTCGTGTCCATCGAGGACGGCGCGGGCGCCGTGCACATCGCGCCATCGTTCGGCGAAGAGGATTTCCAACTGGGCCAGACCCTCGGCTTGGGGCTGTGGGATCCCCTGGACGCCGACGGTCGCTTCACCGACCTGGTGCCCGAATGGAAGGGACGGGAGGCCAAGGACGCCGACAAGGACATCGTCGCGGCGCTGAAGGACAAGGGCCTGGTCTTCCGACACGAGACCCTGGTCCACAGCTATCCCCACTGCTACCGGACCGGCGTGCCGCTGCTGTACCGCGCCATGCGCACCTGGTTCCTGGGAGTCGACAGGCCGGTGACGGACGACGAGGGCGTCACCAAGTCCCTCAAGCAGTGGATGATCGAATCCAACCAGCAAATCAACTGGGTTCCCTCGCACATCAAGGATGGACGGTTCGGGAAGTGGTTGGACGGCGCGCGCGACTGGAACCTCTCCCGAAACCGCTTCTGGGGCACGCCCATCCCGGTATGGAAATCCCGGGAAGGCAAGCTGCTGTGCATCGGATCCGTCGCCGAGCTGGCGAAGCTCTCCGGAAGGGATCCCTCCTCCATCGCGGATCTGCACACCCACTTCATCGACTCCATCGAGATCCGAACCTCGGACGGGACCACGTTCGATCCCGATGGGGTCGTCTACCGGCGCACCAGCGAGGTGCTCGACTGCTGGTTCGAGTCCGGCTCCATGCCCTACGCGCAGATGCACTACCCCTTCGAGAATTTCGATGGCTTCGCGGACCTCTTCCCCGCCGACTTCATCGCCGAGGGACTCGACCAGACGCGCGGCTGGTTCTACACCCTCACGGTGCTCGGCGCCGCCCTCTTCCAGAAGCCCTCGTTCCGGAACGTGGTCGTCAACGGGATCATCCTGGCGGAAGATGGACAGAAGATGTCGAAGCGGCTGAAGAACTACCCGGATCCCAACGAGGTCCTGGAGTCCATCGGCGCGGATCCGCTGCGCATGTACCTGATCGACTCCGCCGCGGTGAAGGGAGAGGAACTGCGGTTCTCCGAAGCCGGGGTGCGCGAGGTGGTGCGCTCGGTGCTGCTTCCCCTGTGGCATTCCGTCTCGCTCTTCTGCACCTACCACAACGCCGACCGCTCCAAGGGACAGCTTTCCTGGACGCCCGGCCAGGAACTGTCCGCGCTGCCGCTTTCCGACCTGGACCGCTGGATCCTGGCCGAACTCCAGGATCTCCTGGCCGCGGTGGAACGGGAAATGGAAGGATTCCGGCTCTACAACGTGGTCCCCGAGATCGTGCGGTTCGTG